>NZ_JAGKSG010000050.1:0-27005 GCF_018119385.1 Massilia sp. AB1
GTTGGGGGGGGGGGCGCCCCGGGGGCCCCCCGCGGGGGGGGGCACCCCAGTTCGTCGAGCAGCCATAAAAGAAAAAAGCCAGTCCGTACAGGACTGGCTTTCACCATTACCCCAAGCGTTCAGCGAAACCGCAACGCCCCCGTCAAATCCCCCGGCGGCCTCGCCCCACGCTCCGCGAACGCCGCATTGCGCGCCGCCAGTCCCTCCAGCAGCGGCAGCCCGTGCAGGCGCGTAATGAAACGCAAGATCGAGGTCGTATCGTAGAAGTTATGATCCACCGCCCCGCGCTTGGCATGCGGCGACACGATGATCGCCGGCACCCGCGAACCCGGCCCCCAGCGGTCGCCCTTGGGCGGCGCCACGTGGTCCCACCAGCCGCCGTTCTCGTCGAAGGTGATTACCACCACCATGTCCTTCCACTGCGGCGATTTCTTCAGGTGCTCGATCACATTGGCCACGTGCTGGTCGCCCGACTCGACGTCCGAGTAGCCCGCATGCAGGTTCAGGTTGCCTTGGGGCTTGTAGAAGGCCACCGCCGGCAGCTTGCCCGCCACCACGTCGGCCAGGAATTTGTTCGAGATCGGACTGTCGCCCAGGCCGCCGTCGCGCAGGTGCTGCTCGCGCGCTTTGGTGCCCGGCGCGAACTGCCGGAAATAGTTGAAGGGCTGGTGGTGGTACTGGAAGTTCGGCTTCTGCCCCGCCCCGCGGCCATCCAGCGCGGCCTGCTGCCCGCCGCCGTACCAGGTCCAGCTCACGCCGCGCTCGGACAGCAGGTCGCCGATCGTCTTGTAGGTCTGCGGCGGCAGCACCGCCGGGTCCTGTGGGTCGGCGTGCAGCGGATCGCCGCCCTGCGCCGGGCGCACCCAGCTCGGCTGGTAAGGCGGCGCCATGGTGTTGACCGCATAGCCGTCCGGCGTGATCGGACCGGCGTGCACGTACTTTGGTTTACCCTCCAGCGCCGACTTGGGCGCATCCGGCGCGATCGCCAGGCGATAGCCGGCCGGGCCGTCTTCCAGCACGGCGATCTTGGACTTGGCCGGGGTCGACGCGGCGTTGAAGTATTCCGGCGTGCGGCCGCTGATCAGGAACTGGTGGTTCAGGTAGGAACCGCCGAAAGCCGCCATGAAGAAGTTGTCGCACAGGGTGAACTCGCGCGCGATCTGCCACAGGCCCAGGTTTTTCTGCGTCTCGCCGTAATAGCCCATCACCATCGCGCCGGCGTCCGACCAGGCCGCGAAGCCGTCGTTCTTGCCGCCGTTGATCTGCATCTGGTTCTGGTAGAACTGGTGCACCAGGTCGCGCGTGACGATGCTCTCGGGCAGGGGATTGCCCTCGCCATCGCTGAGCTTGAAGGGCGCGTTCGGCAGATTGGCCAGCTGCTCTTCCTTGATCAGGTAGTCCTTGCCGCCGATGTTCTGGCGGCCCGGCACCATGCCGCCCCAGATCTTCGGCAGCGAAGGCAGCACCGAACCGTCACGGTCGCGCTGCAGCGCGGCCTCCGCCGGCAAGGCCGGCAAAGGCGAGGCCAGGCCGGGGAAATCGGCGAACAGGTTGTTGAAGCTGCGGTTCTCCAGGTAGATCACGACCACGTTCTTGACCTGCGCCTTCAGCTTGGCGTCGAGCGAACCCTTGACGGCCGGCGCGGCGGCGCGCGCGGGCGCGGCCTGGGCCACGGCAGGCAGGGCCGAACCCAGCCCGGCGGCGGCCGCAGCCTGGAAGATGCGCCTGCGCGCGGGATTGTCCGGCTGGGCAGCGGCGTCCTGCGCCCCCTGCTCCTTCTTGTGGTCGTGCATGGTTTCTCCTCTTGCTGCGGCCATGAGCAAGGCGGCCGCCAAAGCAGCGATTATCCGCGTACTTTACAAAAGGAAACAAGAAGAAAGGAGCTGATCCGTCAAACGCCTGTCACATTTGAACGGCACAATGCACCTGCTCTCAGGGAAGGGGCACGGCGGCGCAAGCCGCCCTACCGGCGCCGGCGGTCGGGAAATATACCGGCACCAATTCTTAACGCTTGATTCCTCAAGCGTAGAGCGGGATCAGGATGTCGTAGGCGTTGTCGGGCCGCGCGCCGTCGTGCAGGGTCGGCGTATAGCGCCGGTCGTAGCGCTCCAGGCGGAAGCCCTCCGTATCCTGCACCATGCCCAGCTGCTCGATGGCCGCGAAGCCGGTCACATAGGTGGCCTGCACGCGCGCCATCGGACCGCGGTGGGTCAGCATCGCGTAGCGCCGCGCCGGGATGCGGATCCCGATCATGCCCGGCGGCAGGTTGTTCAGATCGGCGACCTCGGCCGCGATGCACTCGATATGCACCCCGTCCTTTTCTTGCAGATTCACGCCGTAGCGCAATCCATTGGTCTCGCCCAGCTCGCGCTCGCGTTCGAGGAAGGTCTTCCAGACCTCCGGCATGTCCGTTTCCAAGACCGAGAACGGACCTGCGAACGGCAGGCCGGCGAGCTTCATTTCAGGTAGTGTAACGGTTGAGATGTGCATGATATCGGCTATGCAAAAGGACTCAAGAATTATATCCTTAACTCTTAGACAATATTGGCATGGACGCAATCGTGCGCGTAAATTGTCGCGATAATGATTCAAACCCTTGCGAACAGCGCTCATTTTCTTTCCGCGCGGAATATGAAGCTGTTGAAGCAGAACAAATCGGTCCGCAGTCCAGCCCCCGTTTCTTGCAGTTCGTCGCAAACCGGCCCCGGCTTGCAAGGGGCTCCCTACAATGGCCTCATCAACCAACCGGAGACAGCCATGAAACGCGTAGTGATCGCCGCCCTTCTTTCCCTCGCCTCCCTGTCGGCAGCCGCCGGCGAACAGTCGCGCAGCGTCACGCCGTTCAAGGCGATCGACGTGCGCGGCCCCGTCAGCCTGGTGGTCGAAGTGGGCAAGAACTATTCGGTGCGGGTGCAGGGCGACCAGAAATACATGGACCGCGTGACGAGCGAGGTGGTCAACGGCGAGCTGCGCCTGAGCTTCAAGGAAAAGTCGAACATCCAGATCAGCGACGACGACCGCGTCATCGTGACCCTGCCCGAGATCGCGAGCTTCCGCGGCGAAGGCGCCGGCCTGATCAAGCTGAACAACGTCAAGGGCGAGCACTTCGACGTCAACTACCGCGGCGCCGGCAGCCTGCAGATGAGCGGCGAAGTGCGCAGCCTGCGCCTGCAGGCCCAGGGCGTCGGCGAAGTCAACGCCCGCAACCTGGTGGCCCAGGACGCCGATGTCAGCTTCGAAGGCATCGGCTCGGTCGAGGTGCACGCCAAGAACCGCCTCAACGCCAGCGTGCAGGGCATGGGCAGCCTCACCTACTACGGCAACCCGCGCCAGCTGAACAAGGTGGTGGCAGGCATCGGCAGCGTGGTCGCAGCCAAGTGAACTAGTCGTTGACCAGTTCCAGCAACACCCCTGCGTGACAGGGTCCGTCGAGCGGGCACCAGCAGGCCAGGTTGTGGCCGCGCAGCGCGGTCCTGGCTTCGGCCAGCAGGGCCTGGCCCGCCGGATCCTCGGTCACCCAGCGGCGGTAGGCGGCCACCGCCTCCGCCACGCTCGGCATGGCCACATAGCGCTTGCCGCCGCGCGAATCGACCGGCGTACCCGGCGCCAGGTCCGGCATCACCGAAAACGGATTGCCCCATTTGCCGGGACGCGCGACCGAGATCGTATTCTCCGGCATGCGCCATCCCTTCTTCCTGCTCAGCTGCACCCGATGCGGCTTCATCCCGTCTCCTTGGTTGGCTTCTTGCCGGCGCTACTTTACCTGAGCTGGCGGCGCCCAGCAGCATCGCGCCGCCTGCGGTAGAGTAAAGGCTGTACGCCCATGCTGCCGGCGTGCGCCATCTTCAGGAGAACACGTTGTCGCCAGCACGCAGGACCATCGGCATCCTCGCCTTCACGCAGATTTCCTCGTGGGGCGCCTTGTACTACGCCTTTGCCGTCCTGGCGCCGGCGATCCAGCGCGACCTCGGCATCGGCAAGGAAGCCGCCTTCGCCGCCTTCTCCTGGAGCCTGCTGGTGGCCGGCGTCGCGGCCACCCCGGTGGGCGCCCTGGTCGACCGCCACGGAGGGCGCGGCGTGATGGCGGCGGGCTCCATCGTCAGCGCCCTCGGCCTCGCCTGGCTGTCGCGCTGCACCAGCGTCGCCGGCTACTGGGGCGCCTGGAGCGTCATCGGCCTGGCCATGTCGCTGACCCTGTACGAGGCAGCCTTCGCCACCATCAACCGCAAGCTCGATCTCGGCGCGCCGCGCGGGATCTCGACATTGACCCTGTTCGCCGGCTTCGCCAGCACCATCTTCTGGCCGCTGACCCTGGCAATCTCCTCGCGCCTGGGCTGGCGCGACACCTATCTTGCCTACGCCGGCCTGCAGCTGGCCGCCTGCCTGCCGCTGCACCTGTGGCTCGGGCGCGACGCCCCGCATCCGCCCACGCCCGCCCATGCGCCGCGCGACAGCCACACCCTGGGCGAAGCGGTGCGCCATCCGGCTTTCTGGAAGCTGGCGCTGGCCTTCTCCGCCAACGTCTTCATCTTCTCGGCCCTGGCGGTGCACCTGATCCCGCTGCTGCAATCGCTCGGCCATGCCGCCAGCACCGCCGTGCTGCTGGCCGCGCTGGTCGGTCCGATGCAGGTGGCGGGGCGCATCGGCGAACGCACCCTGGCGCGCGGCGCCACGCCGCAGGTGATCGGCCGTTTCGTGTTTTCCACCCTGCCCGGCGGGCTGCTGGCGCTGGCCCTGGCCGGCACGCAGGCCTGGGGTGTGGTGCTGTTCTGCGTGCTGTACGGGATGAGCAACGGCGTGCTGACGATCATCCGCGGCACCCTGCCGCGCGCCCTGTTCGGCGCCCGCAACTACGGCGCCATCACCGGCGCGATGGCCGTGCCCTCGCTGTTGTCGAAGGCCATCGGGCCGCTGGTCGGCGCTACCCTGTTGACCGGGCCGTCCGGTCCGCTGGTGCTGCCGCTGGTGCTGTGCGGCTTCGCGGTCGCTTCGCTGCTGCTCTACCTGTCGGCGGTCCGCCAGCCGGCCGCGCAGGCGGTAACGCTGCCCTCCAGCGCGCACGGCCCCGGCGCCTGACAGCTTAGCTCCCCAGCGTCACCGTGCATCCGGCGCGGATGGTGTTGTGGACTTCGGCGACCGCATCGGTCTCCGCCAGCAGCCTGGCCACGTCCTGCGCTGATGCCGGCGATTGCACGCTGGCTCGATAACGGATATTGGTGGCGGCCAGGCCGACGCCGGGGAAATCCGCGCTCGCCTCGACCTGCACGCCGTCGAGCTGGATGCCTAGCCTTCGCGCCTCGCGATACAGGTCGTTGCAATAGCAGGTGGCCAGCGCCAGCATCAGGAATTCTCCGCCGTTGACGGCGGAGCCGCCGCCCGGCTTGCCCGGGATGGCGAGCGGCTGGTGCGTGCCGTTGGTGTCCACGGCAACCGTGTGCGCCGCGGCGGCGTTGTCGACAACAGCGGTAATGCGCATGCCTGCCTCCTCGTGGAATATGTCGGCGCCGTCAGCCGAGGATGGTGACGACCACCTTGCGCCGGTGCGGCGCCGTGCGGTGCTCCCACAGATAAATACCCTGCCAGGTGCCGAGCAGCAGGCGCCCTGCTCCGATCGGAACGCTCAAGCCGGTATCGGTGAGCATGGTGCGCCCGTGCGCCGCCATGTCGTCCGGACCTTCGGTGTCGTGGCGGTAGGCGCGGTCGCCGTCGGGCGCCAGGCGCGCGATGATGGTTTCCAGGTCGCGCCGCACGTCGGGGTCGGCGTTCTCGGTGATCGTCAGCGAACAGCTGGTGTGCTGGACGAAGACGTGCGCGATCCCGGTCTGTACTCCCGATTGCGCGACGAAGCGCGCGACCTCGCCGGTGATGTCGCGCGTGCCGCGGCCTGGTGTCGGGAATTCGAGGATGGTCTGGTGTGCCATGAAACGCTCTCCACAAGACAGCGGCATCAGCGCCGCATCGATTCCATGCGCGGCAGCAGCACCGCCAGGATGCCCAGCAGCGGCAGGTAGGACGCGAAGCGGTACACCTGCTCGATGCCGGCGGTGTCCGCGATCGCGCCCATGGCCGCGGCGCCGATGCCGCTGATGCCGAACATCAGGCCGAAGAACAGGCCGGCGATCATGCCCGGCTTGCCCGGCACCAGTTCCTGCGCGAACACCACGATGGCCGAGAAGGCGGACGACATCACCAGGCCGATCACCACCGACAGCACCGCGGTCCAGAACAGGTCCGCATAGGGCAGCGCCAGGGTGAACGGGGCCGCGCCCAGGATCGAGAACCAGATCACGCGCTTGCGGCCGATGCGGTCGCCGATCGGCCCGCCCGCGAAGGTGCCCGCCGCGACGGCCGCGAGGAACAGGAACAGGTAGAGCTGGGCCGTATCGACCGACACATGGAATTTCTCGATCAGGTAGAAGGTGTAGTAGCTCGACAGGCTGGACATGTAGATGTACTTCGAGAACACCAGCAGGGCCAGCACCGTCATCGCCCACACCACGCGTCCGCGCGACAGTGCCGGGCCGGCGTGCGCGGACGCCTTGGGCGGCGCGTTGCGCAGGTGGCCCGCATACCAGCGGCTCACGCCCACCAGCACCGCCACCGCCAGCAGCACGACCAGCATCAGCCAGGCGATCCGGCCCTGCCCATGGCCGACGATGATCGCGGCCGCCAGCAGCGGACCGAAGGCCGAACCGAGGTTGCCGCCCACCTGGAACAGCGACTGGGCGAAGCCGAAGCGGCCGCCCGAGGCCAGGCGCGCCACGCGCGAGGCTTCGGGGTGGAAGGTCGAGGAACCGACGCCGATCATGCCGGCGGCAACGAGCAGCATGGCGAAACTGCCGGCCGTGGCCAGCAGGGCGACGCCGGCCATCGTCACGCACATGCCGACCGGCAGCAGGAAGGGAATCGGGCGCTTGTCGGTATACAGGCCGATCCAGGGCTGGAGCAGCGAAGCGGTGCACTGGAAGGTCAGCGTGATCAGGCCGATCTGGGTGAAGCTGAGCGCGAACTCCTGCTTGAGCAGCGGATAGATCGAGGGCAGGACGGCTTGTACGCAGTCGTTCAGCAGGTGGACGAAGGCGACGGAGAACAGGATCTGCATCACCGTGGCCGGCGGCGCAAGGGAGGACCCGGGCGCGGCGGCGGGTGCGCGAGGCGGTGTGGACATGGCGAGAATCTGATTGAAATGCCGGACCAGTGTACTACAGTGGACCTAAGCGGCGCTCGCCGCGTCACGCCAGCCTGACCAGCCGGCCCGCGGTTCCATCTTTTGCGCCAACTCAAGGGCGCCACCGGCCGCCGCAACTTCGGGCCCGCGCCCGACTCCATTAGCAAGGACCCCGCAGGTTCTTGCGGCAGGCGCAGCAGGCTCACCAGGAGGAAACAATGGCTCATGATCCCGACAAACGGTGTTGCGGCTGCGACGACCAGGGTGGTGGCGGCGGCCGCGGGGATGGCGGCAAAGGCGGCGGCAACGAGGGCGGCGCAAGCGGGCAGCCGCCGGGACGCGGTCCTCTCGGTCCCGGCAAACGGTATGTGCGCGCCCTGGCCACGCCAGGCGCGCCGCTGCGGCCATCCATCTACGACGCGCCCGAACCGCTGAGCGAGGTGACGGTCGCCGCGCCGGGACAGGTGCCTGTGCATGCCGTCGTGCCCACGCGCGAGGTCTCGGAAGGCCTGATCGCGCAGCTGCGGGCCGGCTTGAAGGACTTGCCGCGCCTGGAGTTCGGTCCCGGCAAGGGCGCGGTCGACATCCGCCTCGAGGATCCGGACGGGAAGCAGGTCAAGACCGGATCCGCCGTCCTCTCCGGACCGGACGGCAACATCGCCATCCCCATCGATCCCGCCACCCGGCGTTTCCGCCGCGGCGGCCTGCCGCCGGGCGACTACGAGCTCAGGACCGCCTCCTCCGGCGCCGGGCGCAATGTCATGCGCCTGCAGGTGCGCGAAGGCGACGTCACGCGCGCGGCCGTGCGGCTCGACGGTTCGCCTCTGCGCGGCAGCGCCACCGTGCGGCTGGCGGTCAGGGGAACGCGCGCCCGCGAACTCAAGGTGCGCGGCACCGACCTGCTCAGCGGAAAAATCGTTTTCGAGGGCAAGGCCAAGCTCAGCAAAGGCGTCATCGAACTGGACCGCATTCCCCACGGCGCCATCCACTGGGACGTGTTCGACGACGACGCCCGCTCCTGCTACGACACCGACGTCAACGACCTCCTCGACCTGTTCGACCTGGGCGACATCCCGGTGCTGGTGCTCGCCCCGGCGCCGGTCGTCGATCCCGACCCGCCCGACCGCCGCTTCGACGGCCTGCCGCTGCGCTACGCGGGCATCGCCCGCGTGCTGCCCGAACTCGGCATCCATTCGCTCGAGGAGCTGGCCGCGGCGGAACCCGAGGCCCTGTTCCACCGCATGCTGGAGCAAAAAGGCAAACGTTCGATGCCCGTCCACAGCCGCCTGTTCGGCGAGGCGATCAACGCCGCGCGCACCCAGCTCGGCGCCAGGCGCATCGGCGGCGAGGACCGGGCCGAAGTCCGCCTGGCCCAAGGCGCGACCTACGCCCGCAATGTCGCCGTGCGTTCGGCCGGCGAGGCGGAATTCATGGTCGACCTTGGCTCCGGCAACGAGGGCGAGCTGCTGATCCAGGGACCGCAGGGCAGCGAGAAGCGCAAGGTGAGCGGCGCCGCGCGCGTGAGCCTCGCGATCCGTCCGGAGGACCTGGCCGCCGGCGGCCAGTACCAGCTCAGCCTGACCAACCTGTCCGGCGGCGCACTGACCGGCATCGTCCACATGCGGCTGCCGGACGAGCGCCTGGTGCACGGCTTCGGCTACCTGGTCCCCACCGTCAAGGAGCAGATCGAAAGCATCCTGCGCGGGCTGGCGGTGCGCAACCCCGGGCTGGGCACGACGGTGCCGGACGCCATCATGGAGCCGGAAAACATCCGCATGTGGCTGGACCGCGCGCGCAGCTTCATGGCGGCCGCCGGCGTCTGCAGCATCAACGACCTGGGACGCTTCCGGCTCGACCCCATGCGCATCCTGCGCACCGGCGCCTACGTGGCCCCGGTGGTGCAGCCGCCCACCGGCATTCCGCCGCTGACGCACTATGCGTTTGCCGAAGTCCTGTCCAACACCATCCTGTACTACCAGCCCAATGACGTGCTGCACGACACCGCCGTCATCATGGCTTCGTCATGGGATATACGGGGACAGCAAGTCGTGATCGGCAAGGAGGTGCGCGAACTGGTCGTGATCGTGCACCGTATCCTGCACGACGGCGCCAGCAAGATCTCCTGGGAGCTGCCGGCGCTGCCGCCGGCCAATGCCTACTGGCCCAATCCCGCCCCCAGCGGCGCCAACGGCTCGGCCGCCGGCGAGAACGGGCAGGATGGCGGGGATGGCGACGCCTTCCCTCACCCCTCGCGCAACGGCGGCGCCGATGCGGTGACCGGCGCCCCGATCGTCACAATGTACCTGCTCGACGCCACCAACAACCTGCCGCAGATCGACCTCAACGGCCAGAAAGGCGGCGACGGCGGACGCGGACAGGACGGCGGACGCGGGGGCGACGGCGCCCAGGGCTTGCGGGCCGACGGCACCTTCTTCGGCGGCTGCTGCCGCGACGTGGGCTTCGGCGGCCGGGGCGGCCAGGGCGGCGACGGCGGACGCGGCGGCAAGGGCGGGCGCGGCGGCGAAGGAGGCAAGATCACGGTCCTCACCACGCCGCCCGGCATTGCCGTGATGGCGGCCGCCCCTCCCCCGATCAGCCTGAATCCGGGCGAAGGCGGCGAAGGCGGGCCCAAAGGCAATCCCGGCGTGGGCGGCGTCGGCGGCCCCGCCGGCACGGCGGACTGCGAAACCTGGTGCGACGAGATGCCCGAGCGGCGCGGCGCGAATGGCGGCGGCGGGGCCGAAGGCGCCGATGGTCCCAAGGGCGATCCCGGTCCCGGCGTCGTCGAAGACGCCTCCCAGTTCCTGCCGATCACCGCCGCACAATGGCAGCAGGCCTTCAACAACCCGCACATCCTCACGCTCGACCTGTACGATGCCGAGCCGGGGCAAACGGTGCAGATCACCGGCATGCATTTCGACCCGGCGATCGACCGCGTGTATTTCGACGGCGTGAATCTCGGGCCGGTCGCCGGCAGCACCAGCGCTTCCTTCGTCGTCCCGCTGGACTCGGAAGGCGGCTACCACCCCGTGGTGATCCGTCCCAGCGGCGTCACCGACAGGCGCAGCAACCGCGCGATGCTGCGCGTCTTGCCCAAGCTCGACGACATCGCGCCGGGCACGCGCTGGGTCGAGAACCAGAACGTGACCCTGACCGGCCTGGCCTTCCGTCCGGGCCTGCAGGTGATCGCCGAAGACCGCTCGGTGCCGCCGGCGGCCGCCTTCAACCTGCCGGTCCTCGGCGTGACGCGCACCTCCATCAATCTCCAGATCCCCGGCGGCTTCCTGGGCGGACTGCGCGGCGTGCGCCGCATCGTGATCCAGAACCCGGATGGCGGCCGCAGCCGCGACGAACGCGTGGCGCGCATCAGCGACACCATCGTGGTGCGCTGCGCGGCATTCCGCGTGGTCGGCACCAGCGCCGGCGTCGGCACCACGCGCTCGGCGGCGGACATCGCCGGCCTGTTCGTCGAGGGCGCGGTGAATTCCGTCAGCATCCCCTGGGGACAGGCGCGCATCGTCTTCCGGCTGGTGCAGCCGGTGGGCACCCTGACCGTGTCCGACACCAGCGCCAATGTCTGGCCCGGCCTCAACACGGCGACCGACATGGGCCTGTTCACGGGCGCCCCTGGGGTGGCCGGCGCCCTCAACTTCTTCTTCGTGCGCGATGTCGACATCTCCACTGCCTATGCCTATTTCGGCGGCGGGCCGATCTTCATCGGCGACGAAGGCGGACCGCTCGGCCCGGTGGACTGGCAGCAAGTGGTGGCGCACGAGATCGGCCACGCCCTCTGCCTGCGCCACCAGTGCGACGGCGCGGGCGAAGGTCCGGGCACCTTCTTCAACCGTGAATGCCAGGACGGCGACGAGGACTTTCTCATGTATCCTTTCTGGGACACCTCGAACGGCATGGCGATCCATGCGGGCCAGGTCGACCCGGCGCGCACCGGCGCCACCAATTTCGAAGACGGCAAGACCGCATCGCTGCCGACCGCTTCGCTGTTCCAGACGGCCGTACCCACAGCCGTCGCCCAATGCCTGACGGCGGACCTGCAAAACTAGGGAGACCCGGCCATGCCTACCGAAAACGAAGTGCGCGTGCTGAAGATCCTGAGCGCCATCGAGATCCCGCCGACCGCGGGCCAGACCATCCAGTCCTGGGGCAACGAGGCGGTCACCGTCGTGTGCGAAGCGGCGCTGGGCACCTACCCCGGCCTCAGGCCCAAGGTGCGCAACAACGCGGTGGCGCTGCTGGGATGGATGGACCACCAGCAGGCGCAGGAAACCGTGCCGCTGCTGTTGAACGATTCGAACAGCGATGTGGCGATCCGTGCGATGCGCGCGGCGGGACGGCAGAAGAACGAGGCCGGCATCGACAAGCTTGCCGAGATGCTGAACCTGAAAGGCACCGAGCCCCTGCTTGCCGCGGAAGCCGTGAGCGCCCTGCTCACCATCGGCGGCCCGGAAGCGGCAGCTGCCGTGGCGGCCTACCGGGCGGCCAACCCGGCCGACCTGCCCCACCGTGGCAGCAGGGCAGTGATCAGCGTGCTGTCCGAATCGCTGCCGCCCGGTTCTGTCCCGTGAGCGGGCATGGGCGGGCAGCGACTTTCAGGCTGCTCAGGGGCCGAAGCGAGGCGCCGGATCGCGCAGGGCGATCCGCCGGAACAGCCAGAGAGCGCACGCGCCGTATAAGACAGGAACCACCACGATAAGGATGGATGCAAGGAAAGTCATGACTGCATTGAAGGGCGAAGCCAGCGCTCCGCTCAGGGTGACGAAGCCGGCGATCAGCACATAGGCAGCGAGGCCGATATTGGCCGCCAGCCGGGTGGCTTTCTTCAGCGCCGCCAGGCCGCGTGCCTTGGCGTACATGTAGGCCGGCACGCCGATGACCAGGGCAAGGATGTAGGCAAGGAAGGTCAGCATCCCCGACACGAGCGTCAAGTCGCTCCCCAGGATCCCGAGGACAAGGGTGACCAGGAGCCCTGGAAGGCCGGGCGCGACCAGGAAGCCAAGCAATACGCGCAGTCGGCGCTTCGTCGTCTCGTTTCGCATGAGTGCGGCGATTATAGCGGACGGACCCGTACCATCGGACGAGCCGTGCCATCGGACGAGCGGGGCGATCGAACGAACCCGGTTTCCACACGCATCGCCTAGCGGATGGACTGGAAGGCCAGCTTGCTCCGCTAGCGTTGCCCAGCCCACATCAACAGGACGAGCCTGCGCTTCCCGGCACTCCCTCAGCGGCTTTCCTCGATCGGGCCAGCGGCCAGGAGCGGCTGCCACTGGCGGAACCAATCGCCAGCTTCCGCTTCCCATGGAAACACGCCAGCCGTGCTGGGGAAGACGATCTGCCAGGCGCGGAACGCGTCTCCCTGGTGGAGCCACCGCGCCCACCCCATGTACTGCTTGATACTCTCCGGGCTGACTTCCGCGATCAGGCATTCGAAGCCGCCCCCGAGCAGTTCACGGACCCGCGCGCCGGGCCGGATATCCGCTCCCGCCTTCATCTGCGCATAGCATTCGTGGATCGACATGTGGGCCACCTCATGCCTGAGGCCAACCATGATGAGCTCAGGCATGCCAAGTGTGCGTTCGATGCCGATCGAGTAGGAAAATGGCGGCTGATCGCCCTCCTCCTCCACGTGGATGATATGCAAGCCATATTGCTCGATGTCCGCCAGCGCCCTGCGCTCGGCCTCCTCGCCGTTGCAATCGTGGCCGCCACACTCCTCATCCTCGGCCTCTTTCTCCCAGCGTTCCCACTCCGCGCCGACTTCCGGACGAAAGGCGCTCCAGCCGAGCGGCAGGTCGCTGATCTCGGCCAGGGAGGGATCGTGCTCGAAGACGCAGCCGAGGCACAGCAGGACCGGTTCTCCCGGATATTCGGTGGTCGCATCGAGGAACTGCCAATCGCCGTCGGCATCGTGCGACACCCGCAATACCGGCAGCCGCCGCTCGGCGACACCGGCGGTGCAGTAGGTGACGGTATCGACGGCGTCGCCGAACGGCCAATGCGCGAACGAATGGGTATGTGCCGTCATCACCGTCTCCCTGGACTGAGGGCTCAGTCGAACTTGCTGAAGTCCGGCTTGCGCTTCTCGAAGAAGGCGGTAAAGGCCTCTTTCGCTTCCGGCGCCAGCAGCATGGCGGCAAACAGCTTGTTCTCGGCGGCGATTGCCTCGTTGATCGGCTGAGTGCGTGCGCGCTTCATCAGCGACTTGGTGGTGCGGATCGACGCCGCCGGCAGGGCCACCAGCTTGGCGGCCTGCTGTTCGGCGAAGGCGCGCAGTTCGGCGGCTGGCAGCACGCGCGCCACCAGACCCATCTCCAGGGCCTCTTGCGCGCCGAAGGCTTCGCCCAGCAGCAGCTTCTCGGCCGCACGGGTATAGCCGGCCAGTTGCGGCAGCAGCAGAGAGGAGGCGAATTCCGGGCACAGGCCCAGCTGCGAGAACGGCATCGAGAACTTGGCGTTGTCGGCCGCGTACACGATATCGCAATGCATCAGCAGGGTGGTGCCGATGCCGATCGCGGCGCCGGCGACGGCCGCCACCACCGGCTTGGTCGAGCCGGACAGCGCGCGCATGAACTGGAACACCGGGCGGTTTTCCGCAGGCACGCCAGGAATCGGGGCCGAGTTCTTCATGAAGTCGTCCAGGTCGTTCCCGGCGGTGAAGATTTCCGGCTTGCCGGCGATGAGGATGGCGCGTACGGCGGTGTCGCTCTCGGCTTCGACCAGGGCGTCGGCCATGGCCTGGTACATCACGGCGGTGATCGCGTTCTTGCGTTCCAGGCGGTTGAATTCGATGGTCAGCAGGCCGTTGGCCTTGTTGATCAGCATGTCCATGTTTCAGGGTCTCCGGTTCTTCTTAAGCTGGATGAACGCGTGGGCGGGAGACCCGCCCACCCTACGAGTCGCGGCATGTCCACGATGTAGGGTGGGCGGGGCGAGAGAGTCCGGTGGTCTCTCGAGCGAGCGCCCACGCGGTGATAGTTTGCGGCCGCATCATCGCACACGCTGGTGCGGCCACTATCGGGTAATTAAACGCGCTCGATGATACCAGCCGCGCCCATGCCGGCGCCGACGCACATCGTCACCATGCCGTACTTCAGCTTGTTGCGGCGCAGTGCGTGCACCACGGTCGCGGCGCGGATCGCACCGGTCGCGCCCAGCGGGTGGCCCAGGGCGATCGCGCCGCCCATCGGGTTGACCTTGCTGGTGTCCAGGTTCAGGTCGCGGATCACGGCCAGCGCCTGGGCGGCGAAGGCTTCGTTCAGCTCGATCCAGTCCAGCTGGTCCTGGGTGATGCCGGCTGCCGCCAGCGCTGCGGGAATCGCGACCTTCGGGCCGATGCCCATGATCTCCGGCGGCACGCCGCGCACGGCGAAGGAGGAGAACTTGGCCAGCGGGGTCAGGTTGTGTTCCTTCAGGATCTTTTCGCTGACGACGATCAGCGCGCCCGCGCCGTCCGACATCTGCGACGAGGTCGCGGCGGTCACCGAGCCCTTGGCGGCGAACACCGGCTTCAGCTTGGCCATGCCCTCAAGGCTGGCGTCGGCGCGCGGGCCTTCGTCCAGGTCCACGGTGCGGCGCTTGACCTTGATCTCGCCGGTGGCCAGGTCAGGGGTTCGGGTCACGATTTCGACCGGGGTGATCTCGTCCTTGAACAGGCCGGCCTGCTGGGCGGCGATGGCGCGGCGGTGCGATTCCAGGCCGAAGGCGTCCTGGTCTTCGCGCGACACCTTCCACTGCTCGGCCACCTTCTCGGCGGTCAGGCCCATGCCGTAGGCCAGGCCCACGTTCTCGTCCCTGAAGGTCTCCATGTTGATGGAGGGGTGGTGGCCCATCATCGGGACCATCGACATCGACTCGACGCCGCCGGCGATCATCACGTCGGCTTCGCCCACGCGGATGCGGTCGGCCGCCATGGCCAGGGCGGTGATGCCCGAGGCGCAGTAGCGGTTGACGGTCACGCCGCCGACGGTGTTCGGCAGGCCTGCCAGCACCACGGCGTTACGCGCCACGTTGAAGCCCTGCTCCGCTTCCGGGAACGAGCAGCCGACGATGGCGTCGACGATCAGGGCCGGGTCCAGGTTCGGGACGGCGGCCATGGCGCCGCGGATGGCGTGCACCAGCAGGTCGTCCGGACGGGTCTTGTTGAAGAAGCCGCGGGGCGCCTTGCCGATCGGGGTGCGGGTCGCTGCGACGATGTATGCGTCTTGAAGTTGTTTGCTCATGATTGTGTCGTCCTGTTTGTCCGCGGCTTAGTTACGAACCGGCTTGCCGGTCTGCATCATGCCCATGATGCGTTCCTGGGTCTTCGGGTTGCCCAGCAGCTCGATGAAGGCCTTGCGCTCCATGTCCAGCAGCCACTGCTCGGACACCACGCTGCCCTGGTCGACGTCGCCGCCGCTCACGATCTCGGCGATCATGTCGCCCAGCTTGAAGTCGTGGGCCGAGATGAAGCCGCCGTCACGCATGTTGACCAGCTGGCCGCGGATCGTCGCCCAGCCGTAGCGGCCGGTGACGGTGATCGGGCGGCGCGCCGGGGCGCGGTAGCCGGCGTCGAACATCGAGCGCGCGGTGACCTTCGCCACGTGCAGCAGTTCGTACGGGTTGAAGACGATAACGTCGTCCTCCTTCAGGTAGCCCATGGCCTTCGCTTCCAGGGCCGACTTCGACACCTGCGCGGTGGCCGCGTTGGTGAAGCCGGTCTTCAGGAATTGCAGGATGTCGTTGCCCTTGGCTTCGGTGAAGGCGCGCACTGCCGCTTCCTTCAGGCCGCCGCCGGCCGGGACCAGGCCCACGCCCACTTCGACCAGGCCGATGTAGGACTCGATCGAGGCCACGCGCTTCGATGCGTGCAGCATCATCTCGCAGCCGCCGCCCAGCGCCAGGCCCGCCACGGCGGCGACCACCGGGATGTTCGAGTACTTCATCTGCATGAAGACGTTCTGCAGGTCGCGGACCATCGGGTCCATCGCCTTGGCGCCGCCCATCATGAAGGCCGGCATGGCCGACTGCAGGTCGGCGCCGGCCGAGAAGGCGCCGCCTTCGGCCGCGTCGGTGTTCCAGATCACCAGGCCCTTGTAGCCCTTCTCCGCTTCCGCCATGCCGCGCTGCAGGCCCTTCACCACGCCTTCGCCGATGACGTGCATCTTGGTCTTGAGCGAGATGACCAGCACTTCGTCGTCCGCGTGCCACAGGCGCACCGAGTCGTCCTCGAACACGGTGGTGCCGAAGGTTTTCGGATCGACGGTGGTCGAGCCCAGGACCGGGGCGCGGAACTGCTGGCGCTTGTACACCGGCAGATCCGACACCGGCACGTAGGCCTTCTTCGAAGCCGAGTACGAACCTTCGGCGGTGTGCACGCCCTTCTCGGCCACCTGGCCTTCGAAGACCCATGCGGGCAGCGGTGCGGAGGTCAGGGCCTTGCCTGCCTCGATGTCTTCCTTGACCCACTGAGCGATCTGGGTCCAGCCGGCCGACTGCCAGGTCTCGAACGGACCGACGCTCCAGCCGAAGCCCCAGCGCATCGCGAAGTCGACGTCGCGCGCGTTGTCGGCGATGCTGTCGAGGTGGATGGCGATGTAGTGGAAGGCGTCGCGGAAGATCGCCCACAGGAACTGCGCCTGCGGGTTGGTGGATTCGCGCATGGCCTTGAATTTCTTGACCGGGTCCTTTTCCTTCAGGATGCGGGCGACGATGTCGGCGGCCTTGGCGCCGCCGGCAACGTATTCGCCGGTGGCGAAGTCCAGGCGCTGGATCTCCTTGCCGACCTTCTTGTAGAAGCCGCCGCCGCTCTTCTGGCCCAGGGCGCCCTTCTCGATCAGCTTGGCCAGCACGTCAGGGGTCTTGTACACGCTGAAGAAAGGATCGTCCTGCAGGTTGTCCTGCATGGTCTTGATCACGTGGCCCATGGTGTCCAGGCCCACGACGTCGGCGGTGCGGAAGGTGCCCGACTTGGCGCGGCCCAGCTTGGCGCCGGTCAGGTCGTCGACCACGTCCACGCTCAGGCCGAACTTCTCGGCTTCGTGGATGGTGGCCAGCATGCCGAAGATGCCGACGCGGTTGGCGATGAAGTTCGGGGTGTCTTTCGCACGCACCACGCCCTTGCCCAGGGTCGAGGTGAGGAAGGTCTCGAGCTGGTCGAGGATTTCCGGGCGGGTGGCCGCGGTCGGGATCAGCTCGACCAGGTGCATGTAGCGCGGCGGGTTGAAGAAGTGCACGCCGCAGAAGCGCGCCTTCAGCTCGTCGTCGAAGCCTTCGGCCAGCTTGTTGATCGACAGGCCCGAGGTGTTCGAGGCGAAGATGGCGTTGGCGGCGATGTGCGGCGCGACCTTCTTGTACAGGTCGTGCTTCCAGTCCATGCGCTCGGCGATGGCTTCGATGATCAGGTCGCAGCCGGCCAGCACGTCGAGGTTGTCCTCGTAGTTGGCGACTTCGATCAGGGCTGCGTCATCCTTGTTGCCCAGCGGGGCCGGCGACAGCTTCTTGAGGTTGTCGATGGCGCGCAGGACGATGCCGTTCTTCGGACCTTCCTTGGCAGGCAGGTCGAACAGCACGACCGGGACCTTGGCGTTCACGCAGTGCGCAGCAATCTGCGCGCCCATCACGCCGGCGCCCAGCACGGCGACTTTCTTGACGATGAAATTGGACATGTAAGTATTCCTAAGAGTTAGCCCGTCATCCCCGCGCAGGCGGGGACCCAAGTGCTACGTGCGTGGCTACGGCACGAAACTTGGGTCCCGGCCTTCGCCGGGACGACAGTGTTTTAGCGTGACGGGTTTAGAACAGATCTGCGTCCATGGCCAGCAGGTTCGCCGAGCCCGAACGTGCCTGGCGGATCAGCATCGCGGTTTCCGGATACAGGCGGGCGAAGTAGAAGCGTGCGGTGTGCAGCTTGGCTTCGTAGAACTTGTCGCCGGAATCCTTCTTGGCCAGCGCGATCTTCGCCATCTGGGCGAAGAAGTAGCTGAACACCAGGTGGCCCACGACGCGCAGGTAAGGCACGGCGGCGGCGCCCACTTCGTCCGGGTTCTGGAAGGCCTTCATGCCGATTTCCATGGTCAGCTTGGTGGTCTTCTCGCCCAGTTCGCCCAGCGGGGTGATGAACTCGGACAGCGATTCGTCCAGGCCATTCTCTTCCACGAAGGCCTTGATCTTCTCGCCGAACTTGCGCAGCTTGGCGCCGTTGTCCATCAGGATCTTGCGGCCCAGCAGGTCCAGCGACTGCACGGTGTTGGTGCCTTCGTAGATCATGTTGATGCGCGCGTCGCGGACATACTGCTCCATGCCCCACTCGCTGATGTAGCCGTGGCCGCCGTACACCTGCATCGCTTCCGAGGTGGCGATCCAGCCGTTGTCGGTGATGAAGGCCTTGATGACCGGGGTCAGCAGCGCGACTTCGTCGGCGGCTTCCTTGCGCACTTCTTCGTCCGGGTGGTTCAGTTCGCGGTCGATCTGCAGCGCCATGTAGGACGAGAAGGCGCGCGCCCCTTCGGCGTAGGCCTTGGCGGTCAGCAGCATGCGGCGCACGTCCGGGTGCACGATGATCGGGTCGGCCGGCTTGTCCGGTGCTTTCGGGCCCGACAGGCTGCGCATCTGGATGCGGTCCTTGGCGTAGGCCAGGGCGTTCTGGTAAGCGACTTCGGTCAGGCCCAGCGACTGCATGCCGACGCCCAGGCGGGCGGCGTTCATGAACACGAACATCGCCTGCAGACCCTTGTGCGGCTGGCCGATCAGGGTGCCGACCGCGCCGTCCAGGTTCATCTGGCAGGTCGAGTTGCCGTGGATGCCCATCTTTTCTTCGATGGCGCCGCAGAAGATGCCGTTGCGGGCGCCCAGCGAGCCGTCGGCGTTCGGCAGGAACTTCGGCACCAGGAACAGCGAGATGCCCTTCGAGCCTTCCGGCGCGTCCGGCAGGCGCGCCAGCACCAGGTGGACGATGTTTTCCGACACGTCGTGCTCGCCGGCCGAGATGAAGATCTTGGAGCCGGTGATCTTGTAGGTGTTGTCGCCCTGCGGCTCGGCCTTGGTGCGCAGCAGGCCCAGGTCGGTGCCGCAGTGCGCTTCGGTCAGGCACATGGTGCCGGTCCATTCGCCCGAGACCAGTTTCGGCAGGTAGAACTTCTTCTGTTCGTCGGTGCCGTGCTCCTTCAGGCACTCGTAGGCGCCGTGCGACAGGCCCGGGTACATGGTCCAGGCCTGGTTGGCCGAGTTCAGCATCTCGTAGAACGAGTTGTTCAGGGTGACCGGCAGACCCTGGCCGCCGTATTCCGGATCGCAGGCCAGCGCCGCCCAGCCGCCTTCGACGTACTGCTTGTACGCCTCCTTGAAGCCCTTCGGGGTGGTCACGGTCTTGGTGGCCGCGTCATAGTGGCAGCCTTCGCGGTCGCCGGAGTGGTTCAGCGGGAACAGCACTTCTTGCGTGAATTTCGCGCCTTCTTCCAGCACCTGGTTGATGATGTCGGCATCGATCTCCTGGTAGGCGGGAAGATTCTTGAATTCGTCGGTGACGTTGAGGAATTCGTGCAGAACGAACTGCATATCCCGAATTGGCGCGACGTACTGACCCATGGTTTTCTCCTGACGAAGTAAAGATGTTTGACGGGCGGCGGGTTACGCCGCCTGGATGTCTGATTGTTGGTTGGGATTGCGGTAATTCTCGATCAGGCGATCGAAGCCGGCCTTGGCGCGTTCGACGGCGCCGGGCGCGCGCAGGAAGCGGGCGTCGTGGTGCAGGGCCAGGATCAGGCCGTACATCTCGTACACCAGCTGCTCGGCATCGGTGTCGGCGCGCAGGTGCCCGACCTCGATCGATTGCTTCACGCAGCGCAGCAGCGCGTTCTGCCAGGCCATCACCATCGACACCAGTTCGTCGCGGATCGGGCCCGGACGGTCGTCGTACTCCACGGCGCCGCTGATGTAGATGCAGCCCGAGGCGATCTCGACCGACACGCGCTTGATCCAGCGCGAGAACATGGCGACCAGGCGCGGCAGGCCGCGCGGCTCCTTGATGCTCGGGAAGAATACTTCCTGTTCGAAGCGGTGGTGGTAGAGCTTGACCACTTCGAGCTGCAGGTCTTCGCGCGAGCCGAAGTGCGCGAACACGCCGGACTTGCTCATGCTCATGCGGTCGGCCAGCAGGCCAATGGTCAGGCCTTCGAGGCCATTGCGGCTTGCGAGCTCGAGCGCCACGTCCAGGATCGCTGCCCGTGTCTGCTCGCCTTTGCGCATGAATTTGGTTGAAGTATTGATGGCTGCCCCTGAATCGAAAAAAATCCGAACGCTCGTACTATTATCTATCAGACGAGGAATGTCAAACGGGAACTTAGAGGCGAAATTCTATTGATGCAAAACAAACAGCCGGCGCTTTGAGGGGCGCCGTTGAGGCTGGCCTGCCGGCCGGACGGGGTCAGGGGCAGGAGATTGTTATTTTAAGGATAAAGATACCGCGTTTTTGGGGGTTTGGGGTGGCAAATTAGCACGTGTGTGCGGGTTGGCAGGGCTTCGGATTGATCTGCGGCGCCTGTTGGCGGACCGCGGCCCCCGCCCGTCGTTCCGGCGAAGGCCGGAACCCAAGTTTGTATGTGTTGAGCTAACGCATGCGTTTGTGGCTACGGCGCGAACTTGGGTCCCGGCCTTCGCCGGGACGACGTGCTGGCGTACGAGGTGAAAGATGCGTGGGTGCTGCTCAGCCGCCCGCCTTCGACAGCGCGCGGCGGTCCCGCTTGGTCGGCCGCCCTTTGATATCAAGGCTCGGCTCCGGATACAGCCTGCGCGCCTCCTTGTCGTTCTCGCGCCGCGCGATGCTCTCGTCGGTCTCGAAGTACAAGGTGCGCGCCACCGGCGCCGGTCCGCGCGAGCCCGAGATCGCCGCGACGATCACTTCCCATCGGTCCGAACCATTGTCGATCAGGATCTTGTCGTTCACCTTCACGATCCGCGCCGGCTTGACCGGCTCGCCGCCGATTCGCACGCGGCCACGGTCGATGGCATCCGTCGCCAGCGAGCGCGTCTTGAAGAAGCGCGCTGCCCACAGCCATTTGTCGAGTCGTACGTTATTTTCTTCCATCATTCATTCCATTAGGCATAGCCGATCGCGAAGACCCGCATCGCCAGTTTATACAGCACATAGGCGATTTCATAGCTCGCGCGCCTGAACCAGCCCAGGTTGGCGAACTCCTCGGCGCAGACCGGCGTGCCGTCCGCGATCCCGCGCTCGATGTGCGCGCGCATGGTGGCGGCGAACACCGCGTCGTCCACCACCACGTTGGCTTCCTGGTTGAGGAAGAGCGACAAGCCGTCGCAGTTGCTGGACCCGACCGTGGCCCAGTCGTCGTCCACCACCGCCACCTTGGCGTGCAACTGGGTCTTGCGGTACTCGACCACTTTCACCCCGGCGTCCAGCAGCTTGGGATAGAAGGAATGCGCCACCGCATCCTGGATCGGAAACTCTCCGACGCCAATCAAGAGCGTCACATCGACCCCGCGCTGCGCCGCATGCGCCAGCGCCTTGCGGAACTTGCGCCCCGGCGCAAAGTAAGGCGTGGCCAGCAGCACGCTGTGGCGCGCCCGGCCCAGTGCCTGCAGATATGCGCGCTGGATGGTGCCGCGGTTGCGCAGGTTGTCGCGCACCACGAAGGCGGCGCGCGCGGGACGCTCGCAGGATTGCGGCGGCTGCTTGCGCATCTCGCGGAACAGGTCGATGCGGCGCCTGAGCTTCAGGTGCCCCACCCGCATCCACTGGGCCTGCGCCTCGCGGTGGATCTGGGCCACCAGCGGCCCGCGCACCCGCACCGAGAAGTCCCAGCGCGGGGCCGGCAGGCGCTTGCCCTTGAGGTGGTCGCAGATCCAGTCGTCGTTGACGTTGATGCCGCCGACGAAAGCAATCTCCCGGTCCACCACCACGATCTTGCGGTGCGAGCGCGCGATGCCGCGCCGGCACCAGGGATTGAACACGCGGTACTGGACGCCCGCGTCGCCCAGCAGCGCGCCCAGGCGCGTGGCGGGCCGGTGCTCGGTGCCGATCCAGTCGACCAGCACCCTCACCTTCACACCGCGCAGCGCGGCCCGGATCAGGGCGTTGCGCACCGCGCGGCCGGTATCGTCCTCGGCGAAGATATAGGTCTCGAACAGGACGTCGTGCTGCGCCGCGTCGAGCGCCTCGATCAGCGCCGGAAAATACGCGGTGCCGCTTTCGAGCAGGGTGACGTCGTTGTTGTCTACGTAGGTGACCGAACGCATGGCCTGGGCCACTACTCCAGCTGGAGTTCCGCCACGATCGGCGCGTGGTCGGACAGCTTGGCCCACAAGGGCCCGTGCATCACCTGCGCATTGTCCACCTTGAAGCCGCGCACATAGATCCGGTCGAGCCGGAACCAGGGCAGCGCGGCCGGGAAGGTGCGCGCCGGAGCCAGGCGCGGCTGGCGTCCGGCCCAGCTGCGCACCATGTCGCCCAGCGGCGAGCGCGGGCCGAGTTCGTCGAACACCTCGGCCACGCCGAGCCCGTTGCGCAGGCGGTCGCTGAGCGTGTTGCGCCAGTCGTTGAAGTCGCCCGCGATGATCACCGGTTCGCCGTTCGACGAAGCGTTGACGGCCTCGATCAGCTGCGCCGTCTGGCGCCCGCGGCTGCCTTCGAACAGGCCCAGGTGCACCACATAGCAGTGCACCTTGCCGGCCGGCGTCTCCAGCACGCAGTGCAGGATGCCGCGCTGCTCGTAGGCGTGATCGGAGACATCGTGGTTGTGCGAATTCTCGATCGGGAAAGCCGAGAGCAGCGCGTTGCCGTGATGGCCGTGGTCGTACACGGCGTTCATCCCGTAGGCGCTGTGATGCGCCTCGCCCTTGAAGTAATCGTACTGGGCCGTTTCGGGCCAGTGGCGGTGGTGGCCGTGCTCCTCCCTGCCGAAGCGTGCCTGGTACCGGTCGTGCCGGCCCTGCACCTCCTGCAGGAAAACGATATCGGCGTGGAATTCAGCGATCGCCTTCTTGAGAGCGATCACACGGGGCGTTGCACGTAGCGACGTCACGCCCTTATGAATATTGTAGGTGGCCACACGAATTTTCATGGGGACATTCTACCCGGATCGGAAGCGGGTTTTCCGGGACCGGGCCCAATCGTGCAGCGGTCCGGCCGGCGCGCGGGTACCGCGCCGGCAGACGCGTCAAGGGGGGCTCAACCGAATGCGAGCGCTTGTTCGACGATGGCTTCGTGGCCGGTCACCATCATCTTGCGTTTGGGAGCACGCTTTGCAGCAGTGATCTCTTCTGCGGACAGAAGCGGACCCATCAGACGCAGTCCGCACAGCAGGTCGACATAGATACAGCCGTCGCCGGTGCTGATTTCCTTCACCTTTTCCTCGCATTCGAGTTTGAAGTTGTCCATTGTTCCTCCTGAATCTTTCGATTTGAGTTTGTAACGAATTGTCACGGGCCGGTGAGGTGTTGACGATATTCCAGCACTTTCAGAGTGTCAACCAACGAATCTACGGTGCTGATCCAAAAACAACAAATTTCCTTTGGTCATCAAATCGCGAAAAAGACGGCCGTGCAGAGCTCGCTAAGAGTGAAAAATGTGGCTTTTGGGGGGTAAAAAACGCGCTATATGGGCGTCAACGCACAGAAAAAAATATTTACAGCACCAGCGTTCTTTTATCGAAAACTTCTGTTGCCGCTCTGTAATTCAGCAATATACGTTGACAGACTGTCTAGAACTAGCCCACTGCATGGGGGCAACTTTGTGACAAATGGTTATTTCCCGATGTGCCTGGGCAACTCGAGAATCGCTTCCGCGTTAGAGGAAGAGAAACATTTATCGGCGGCTTCCAGCAGCGGCAGCCAGGTGTGGCGCAGGTGTTCGCGCGGGCTCAGGGTGACCGCGATGTCGCGCGGCACGCAGACCGAGAACACGTGCTCGGTGTTGTGGGTGACGCCGGGCGCGTAGCGGTGGCGCCAGACGGGGTAGATCTCGTAGATATTGGACATCCGCCAGTCCAGCAGGCGGATGGCCTCGCCGTCGGCCACGATGCCGGTTTCCTCGAACAGTTCGCGGGTGGCGGTGGCGAGCAGCGGTTCGTCGGGCGCGTCCAGCGAGCCCGTCACCGATTGCCAGAACCCCGGACGGTCGGCGCGTTCGAGCAGCAGCACGTCCAGCGCGGACGTGTGGATGACGATCAGGACCGATTCGGGGATCTTGTGTGGTCTCATGGGCAGACAATACGGCCGTGCAGGCGCGTGTTGGACGCGTCGGCGGCAGAACCGCCGACCCTACGGATACGCGGCGACACACAGCCGCGTATCCGGTGGCGCATTACGCGACCTTCGGCTCGTTGCGCAGGCGGATGTGCAGCTCTTTCAGCTGCTTCTCGTCCACTTCCGACGGCGCGTTGGTCAGCAGGCACTGGGCGCGCTGGGTCTTCGGGAAGGCGATCACGTCGCGGATCGACTCGGAGCCGGTCATCAGGGTGATCAGGCGATCCAGGCCGAAGGCCAGGCCACCGTGCGGCGGCGCGCCGTACTGCAGCGCGTCGAGCAGGAAGCCGAACTTGAGCTGGGCTTCTTCCGCATCGATCTTGAGGGCGCGGAACACCTTGCTCTGCACTTCCTCGCGGTGGATACGGATCGAGCCGCCGCCCAGTTCCCAGCCGTTCAGGACCATGTCGTAGGCCTTGGCGACGCAGGCACCCGGGTTGGTCTCGAGCATGTCCTCGTGGCCGTCCTTCGGCGCGGTGAACGGGTGGTGGGTCGCGTTCCAGCGGCCGCTGTCCTCGTCGTACTCGAACATCGGGAAGTCGATCACCCACAGCGGGGCCCAGACGTCGTCGAACAGGCCGGCCTTCTTGCCGAATTCCGAGTGGCCGATCTTCACGCGCAGCGCGCCGATGGCGTCGTTGACGACCTTGGCCTTGTCCGCACCGAAGAAGATCAGGTCGCCGTCTTCGGCGCCGGTCAGCTCGAGGATCCGGGCCAGCACCTCGTCCGAGATGTTCTTGACGATCGGCGACTGCAGGCCGTCACGGCCCTTGGCCTTCTCGTTGACCTTGATGTAGGCCAGGCCCTTGGCGCCGTAGATGGCGACGAACTGGGTGTAGGCGTCGATTTCCGAACGCGGCATCGAAGCGCCCTGCGGCACGCGCAGGCCGACCACGCGGCCGCCTTCCATGTTGGCGGCGCTGTTGAAGACCTTGAACTCGACCGACTTCATCAGCTCGGTCAGTTCGGTGAACTGCAGCTTGACGCGCATGTCCGGCTTGTCCGAGCCGTAGGAGCCCATGGCGGTGGCGAAGTCCATCACCGGGAACGGGTTCGGCAGGTCGACGCCGGCCGCGTTCTTGAACACGGTGCGCATCATGTCTTCGAACAGGTCACGGATCTCCTGCTCGGTCAGGAACGAGGTTTCGCAGTCGATCTGGGTGAATTCCGGCTGGCGGTCGGCGCGCAGGTCTTCGTCGCGGAAGCACTTGGTGATCTGGTAGTAGCGGTCGAAGTTGGCGACCATCAGCAGCTGCTTGAACAGCTGCGGCGACTGCGGCAGCGCGAAGAAGTTGCCCGGGTTGACGCGCGAAGGCACCAGGTAGTCGCGGGCGCCTTCCGGGGTCGACTTGGTCAGCATCGGGGTTTCGATGTCGATGAAGCCCAGGTTGTCCAGGTACTTGCGCACTTCCATCGACACCTTGTAGCGCAGGCGCAGGTTGTGCTGCATCTGCTGGCGGCGCAGGTCGAGCACGCGGTGGGTCAGGCGGGTGGTTTCCGACAGGTTGTCGTCGTCCAGCTGGAACGGCACCGGCACCGAGGCGTTCAGCACTTCCAGGGCGGTGGTGTTGATCTCGATCTTGCCCGACTTCAGGTTGGCGTTGGCGGTGCCTTCCAGGCGGTTCACGACGGTGCCGGTGATGCGCAGGCAGTACTCGTTGCGCACGTGCTCGGCGGCCTTGAAGACGTCGGCGTTGTCCGGATGGCAGACCACCTGCACCAGGCCTTCGCGGTCGCGCAGGTCGATGAAGATCACACCGCCGTGGTCACGGCGGCGGTGCACCCAGCCGCACAGGCTGACGGTTTGGCCCAGCAGTTCCTCGGTGACGAGGCCGCAGTAATGAGTACGCATGGTGGACATAGTTTTCGTTCCAGGTTAGTTATTTCGGTTGCGCCACTGTCGCCAATGGCCCTGTTTTCTGCTGAGCTTCTTATTCGGGAGCGACGACGCCCATCGAGACGATGTGCTTCAGCGCCGCATCCACCGTCATGTTCAATTCAACGACCTTGCTGCGTTCCATCATCAGGAAGAAGCCCGAGGTCGGGTTCGGGGTGGTCGGCACATACACGCTCACGTAGTCGCCCACCAGGTGGTTCTTCACGTCCCCGCCCGGCACGCCGGTCAGGAAAGCGATCGTATAGGAATCCGCGTGCGGGTACGGGATCAGGACCGGGGTGCGGAACGCGTTGCCCGACGAGGAAAACAGCGTGTCCGACACCTGCTTGACGCTGCCGTACAGCGAGCTGACCACCGGGATGCGCTTGAGCAGGCGGTCGCCCAGGCGCACGACGTAGCCGCCGACCAGGTTATTGGTCAGCAGGCCGGTCAGGAACACGATGGCCAGGGTCAGGATCGCGCCGAAGCCGGGGATGTCCATCCCGAACACGGTGCGCGGCTGCCAGGCCTCCGGCACGATCAGGAGCGACTGGTCCAGCGTGCTGATGATCAGGCTCAGCACCCAGGCGGTGATCGCCAGGGGCACCAGGACCAGCAGGCCGGTAAGGAAGTATTTGCGCATCGCGTTCTCTTGTTCTTGTTGGACCGCGGCCCTGGGGGCCGCAGCGAATCAGGTGCCGCTCT
>NZ_JAGKSG010000051.1:0-26656 GCF_018119385.1 Massilia sp. AB1
GGGGGGGGGCGCGGGCCCCCCCCCCCCCGCCCCCCCCCCCCGCGGCCCCCCCCCCCCCCCCCCCCCCCCCCGCCCCCCCCGCGGGGGGGGGCCCCCCCCCCCGCCTATCTTCTTCTCCCATGAAAAACAAGCGACGCCTGCTGCTGGCGCTTGCCGGCGCCGGCCTGTCCGGCTGCGCGTTTCCGCCGGCCCGTGCGGGCGACGCCATGTACCGCGCCGCGCTGGACAGCGCGCGCCGCCATATCCGGCAGGAAGGCGATTCCGTGTTCGGCAAGCCCTTCCTCGATGCAGCCTTCAGCAAGAACATCTTTCTGTGGGATACCTGCTTCCTGGCCTGCTATGCGAAATACCATCCGGACCTGCTGCCGATCGCCAACGCGCTCGATAACTTCTACACTGTGCAGGAGGCCGACGGCCACATCTGCCGTGAATACGACAGCAGGGGCAAACCGGTATGGCCCAAGGCCCATCCGGTGTCGGTCAATCCGCCGCTGCTCGCCTTCGCCGAGCTGGAACTGTTCGATCAAAGCCGGGATCTCGATCGCCTGCGCCGCGTCTATCCTGCCCTGAAGCGCAATTTCGACTACCTGCGCGGCTACCTGGTGCGCGAGGACGGGCTGTGCTTCAACGACGCGCTCGGCTCCGGCATGGACAATATTCCGCGCCATCCGGACGGCTGGCGGGACGACGGACAGGGGATTGCCCTGACCCCGCGCGATTCGCTGCCCTTCGACTACAACGGCCTGCATCCGGCCTGGAACGTGCAGGGCAGGGCGGTCGACACCTCGGCGCAGATGGCGCTGTGCGCCGAGAACCTCGCGCGCATCGCGCGCCTGGCCGGGCGTCCGGACGATGCCGTGGACCTGCTGCGCTTCCACGCCGCGATGGGGCAGGCGCTGAATCGCCTGTGCTGGCACGAGGAAGACGGCTTCTATTACGACCTCGGCTACGGCCAGCCCATCCGCCGCAAGCACATCGGCATGTTCTGGATGCTCCTGGCGGGCCTCGTGCCGCAAGAGCGCGTAGCGCCGCTGCTGCGCCACCTGACCGATCCGGCCAGCTTCTGGCGCAAGGTGCCTGTCGCGACTTTCCCCGCCAACCAGGCGGGTTTCACGCCGGAGGGCGGGTACTGGCTGGGCGGCGTCTGGGCCCCGACCAACTACATGGTGATCCGTGGCCTGCGGCGCTACGGCCAGCAGGCGCTGGCAGCCGGGCTGGCGCGCAGCTACTACGACTGCGTCGCCGAGGTCTACCGGCGCACCGGCACGTTCTGGGAGAACTATGCACCGGACGCCGCCGCACCCGGCATGCCGGCCAAACCCGATTTCTGCGGCTGGTCCGCGATCGCGCCCATCACCCTGATGCGCGAATTCATTGCTCCCGACAGGAGGGTCTCTCTCGATGCAACTTACTAAGCCTGCTTATTGCGCCGCGCTGCTGATGCTGACGCTGGCGAGCCTGCCCGCTGCCGCAGCCCTGCGCAGCGTCGGCGCCGTCGCCCAAAGCCAGCCCTTCGAAGGTGGCGTCGAGCTGCGCATGGCCAGCGGCGCGCGCGTGCGCGTCGGCTTCGCCACCCCGGACGCGGTCCGCGTGCGCATGAGTCCTGCTGGCCGCTTCGCCCCCGATGTCTCCTACGCGATCGACGGCGCGCCGCCCAGGGCCCGCGCCACGGTGACGAACAGGGGCGCCCTGACCGAGCTGCGCTCCGAGTCCGGCACCCGCGTGGTGATCCGCAAGACGCCCGAACTCGCGATCTCGGTGGTCGACAGCGCGGGCCGGCTGGTCGTCGGCGACGATCCGGCGCGTCCGATGGCCTTCAACACGAAGGACGGCTCCTTCGAGACCTCGATGCGCCGCGACGACTACGAGCTGTACTACGGCTTCGGCGAGAAGACCTTCCCGATGTCGCGGCACCAGCAGTCGATGGTGATGTGGAACGCGGACGTGCCGGACTACCCGGCCGGCCACGACCCGTCCTACCAGGCGATCCCCTTCTTCATCGCCCTCCATGAAGGCAAGAGCTACGGCCTGTTCTTCAACAACACCTGGCGGACCTGGTTCGACATGGGCAAGACCGATCCGCACCGCTACAGCTTCGGCGCCAAGGGCGGCGAGCTGGATTACTACGTCTTCACGGGCGGCGCCGCGCGCACCCCGGCCGGCGTCCTGCGCGACTACACGGCGCTGACGGGAAGGGGCGCCTTGCCGCCCCTGTGGGCGCTGGGCTACCACCAGTCGCGCTGGTCCTACATGAACCAGCAGCAGGTGCTGGACGTGGCTCAGGAGTTCCGCAAGCGCCGCATCCCGGCCGACGTGATCTACCTCGACATCGACCACATGGACGGCTTCCGCGTCTTCACCTGGAATCCGAAGACCTTCCCGGAGCCGAAGAAGATGGTGGACCAGCTGCACGGCCAGGGATTCCGCGCGGTGACCATCGTCGACCCGGGCATCAAGCTGGACCAGAACTTTTCGATCTACCGCAGCGGCCGCGAGCAGGGCGTCTATGTCCGCAAGGCGGACGGCAGCGAGCTGCACGAGAAGGTCTGGCCGGGCGTGTGCGCCTTCCCGGACTTCACCCTGCCGGCGGCGCGCGCATGGTTCGGCAGCCTGTACCAGGCGCCGCTCGACCTGGGCATCGACGGCTTCTGGAACGACATGAACGAGCCGGGCGTGTTCCCGGCCGACGGCTTCGACAAGCCCGAGATCGGCCTGGGACCGCAGCGCACCTTCCCGCTGGACGCCCGGCATGCCGGCGACGGCATCCCCGGTAGCCATGCGCAGTACCACAACGTCTACGGCATGCAGATGGCGCGCGCCAGCTTCGAAGGACTGCGCAAGCTGCGCCCCGAGAAGCGCCCGATGGTGCTCACGCGCGCAGGTTTCGCCGGCGTGCAGCGCTACGCCGCCGTCTGGACCGGCGACAATTCGCCGAACTGGACCCACCTGGCGCTGACCATTCCGATGCTGACCAACCTGTCGGTGTCGGGCGTGCCTTTTGTCGGCGCCGACGTCGGCGGCTTCATGGGCAGCGCCAGCGCCGAACTGCACGCGCGCTGGATGCAGGCGGCGGCGCTGACGCCTTACTTCCGCACGCACTCGAACGATGTCTCGGCCCCGCGCGAGCCCTGGTCCTTCGGCCCGGAATACGAGCGCATCAACCGCGGCGCGATCGCGCTGCGCTACCAGCTGCTGCCTTACCTGTATTCGCTGTTCGAAGCCAATGAGCGTACGGGCCTGCCGCCGATGCGTCCCCTGTGGTTCGACTATCCGGGCGATGCGCGCGCCAGCCTGGTCGAGGACCAGTTCCTGGTGGGCGGCGATTTGCTGGTGGCGCCGGTGCTGCACGAAGGCCGCACCAGCCGCGAAGTCTACTTCCCGAAGGGCAGCACATGGATCGACTGGTGGAGCGGCGCCCGCCACAAGGGCGGCACCTCGGCCAAGATCGCCGCGCCGCTCGACCGGCTGCCGCTCTACATCCGCGCCGGCGCCAGCGTGCCCACCGTGGCGGCGGTGCAGCATACCGGCGAGATGAAGGACCAGCCGCTGACGCTCGCCGTTGCGCTCGGGGCCAGCGGCAGCAGCCAGGTGTTCCAGGATGCGGGCGATGGCTATGGCTATCGCGAAGGAGCGTCGCGCATGATCAGGGTAAGCCAGGACGATCAGGGCGTGCGCCTGGACATCCCGGCCAGCCAGGGCTACCAGCGGGTGGGCGCGATCGAGTTCATCGGCCTGGCGGCTGCCCCGGGCACGGTCAGCATCGACGGCAAGCCGGTGCAGGACCTGAGGTTCGACCCGGCGACACGCCGTCTGCGCATCGCCCTGCCCGATGAAAACGTGAAGCAGGTGCTGATCGGCCGCTAGAGGTGCAACGCCAACCCCATCGGTTGGCGTTTTCTTTAGTGGTAGAAATAGGGATCAAGCACCGAGACTTCGGTGATGCTATTGACCGGCAGGCCGTTGCGCTCCGCGACCTGGCGGATGGCGTCGGGCGTAGGGGCGTCGTAAATGCAGAAGGTCCGTTGCTTGTCTGCGCTGACATAAGAGTGGACCCAGGTGACTCCCTGTTCGCCGTTCGCCTTGACGATGTTGCACAAGCCTTCCGCGCCGGCGGCATTCACGGGTACGTTCAAACCGTCGGGGAAGGTGCGTTCAACCATGTAGCGTGGCATCGCTGTCTCCTTGTCGTTGTGGTTAAAGACTTACCTGTCATGCAACATACTCCAAAAGGAGAGGGGCAACAACGAACCAGAGGGGAGAGCGCAGAAAGCAAAAAAGCCGACACGAGGTCGGCTTTTTTACTGAATTCTGTGGTCGGGGTGAGAGGATTCGAACCTCCGGCCTCTACGTCCCGAACGTAGCGCTCTACCGGGCTAAGCTACACCCCGACTGGGTTTGAGACGTCGTTTCCGGCATCTCGGGAAGGCATTACTATAGTCGTCTTAGTGGTTTCTGTCAACAGCAAAGCTGCAGAGCTGCAAGAGACTGCGCTTGTATTCGTTCTCCGGCAAGCCTTCGATCGCGGCCGCCGCCCGCCGTGCGGCCTGCTCGGCCTGCTGGCGGGTATAGGCCAGCGCGCCGCTCGAGGTGACGGCCGCCAGGACCGCCTCGAATTGCTGCTCGTCGCCCTGTTCGATGCAGGTGCGCACCAGTTCGCGCTGCTGCGGGCTGCCGTGTTCCATCAGCCAGATCAGGGGCAGGGTAGGCTTGCCTTCGCGCAGGTCGTCGCCCAGGTTCTTGCCGATCTCGGCGGCGTCGCCCGCGTAGTCGAGCACGTCGTCGATCAGCTGGAAGGCGGTGCCCAGCGAACGGCCGTACTCGCCGGCGGCGGCGATCTGTTCGTCGTTCGCGCCGGCCACCAGGGCGCCCAGCTCGGCCGCCGCTTCGAACAGCTTGGCGGTCTTGGAGCGGATCACCTTGAGGTAGCTGTCCTCGGTCACGTCCGGATCGTGCATGTTCAGCAGCTGCAGCACCTCGCCTTCGGCGATCACGTTGGTGGCGTCGGACAGGATCTGCATCACGCGCATGTCGTTCAGGCCGACCATCATCTGGAAGGAACGCGAGTACAGGAAGTCGCCGACCAGCACCGAGGCGGCATTGCCGAACAGGGCATTGGCGGTCTGGCGTCCGCGGCGCATCGAGGATTCGTCGACCACGTCGTCGTGCAGCAGGGTCGCGGTGTGGATGAATTCCACCACCGCCGCCAGTTCATGGTGGGCCGCGCCTTTGTAGCCGTAGGCATTGGCCAGCAGCAGCACCAGCACCGGGCGGATGCGCTTGCCGCCGGCGCTGATGATGTATTCGGCGATCTGGTTCACCAGGCTCACTTCCGAATGCAGGCGCTGCCGGATCACCGCATTGACGGCCTCCATGTCGGTCGCGATCGAAGAGGTGATGGAGTGTTGTTGGGCGTGTTGGATGGCGGCGGACAAGGCAAACCTGCAATAGATAGACAGAGAAGCAGTGAGTTTTTATCAATTGCGGGGATTATACGACAAGCCAGCAGTGCCCGTCCTCCTCAGTGGCGCGAAGGCTTCGTTGGTCCAATGCGACGCCGTCCGGCGGTCTGGATGTCACTTTGACGCGGGGCAGCAATTTATGTATAATCCTCTGTTCCCCGGCATTCCAGCAGTCCAGCGAGCAATTGGCGCTGATGCGTCGGTGAATCTTTTTAACATTTAACGAGGTTTCTCAATCATGTACGCGGTCATAAAAACCGGTGGCAAGCAATACAAAGTTGTCGCTGGCGAAAAACTCAAAGTAGAACAGATACCGGCTGACATTGGTTCCGAACTCACGATCGATCAGGTCCTCGCCGTTGGCGCGGGCGACAGCATCAAGTTTGGTGCTCCGCTGGTCGACGGTGCTTCGGTGCTGGTGAAAGTGGTTTCGCATGGTCGTCACGACAAGGTCCGTATCTTCAAGATGCGCCGTCGTAAGCACTACCAGAAGCGTCAGGGCCACCGCCAGAACTTCACCGAAATCCAGATCGTCTCGATCAACGGCTAATCGCCGTCCGGACACCCAGTCATAAGGAGCATTTAGAATGGCACACAAAAAAGGCGGCGGCACTACGCGAAACGGCCGTGACTCAGAAAGCAAACGCCTCGGCGTGAAGGTGTATGGCGGCCAGGCGATCAACGCCGGCGGCATCATCATCCGCCAGCGTGGTACCCCGGTGCGCGCAGGCGCCAACGTCGGTACCGGCAAGGACCACACCCTGTTCGCCCTGGTGGACGGCACGGTCAAGTTCGTCAAGCAAGGCGTCGGCTCGAAGCAATTCGTGACCGTCGTGGCGAACGAAGCAGTCGCAGCGTAATTCACGCAACGCGCCGCTCAGCGGCGCTCTTTGTAAGGCGCAAGCCTTCCATCGAAAGGCTCTGCCCACGGTAGGGCCTTTTTAGTTTTTTGGCGGTCATCATGAAGTTTATCGACGAAGCAAGAATTGAAGTCATCGCAGGCGACGGCGGCAACGGGTGCGCCTCGTTCCGTCGCGAGAAGTTCCGCCCCTTCGGCGGGCCCGACGGCGGCGACGGCGGCAAGGGCGGCTCGATCTGGGTGGTCGCCGACCGTAACATCAACACCCTGGTGGACTTCCGCTACTCCAAGGTGCACAACGCCCGCAACGGCGAACCGGGCCGCGGCTCGGATTGCTACGGCAAGGGCGCGGAAGACGTCTACCTGCGCATGCCGGTGGGCACCCTGATCGTGGACGAAGTCAACGGCGAAATCGTCGCCGACCTGACGGAACACGGCCAGACCGAACTGCTGGCCAAGGGCGGCGAGGGCGGCTGGGGCAACATCCACTTCAAGACCTCGACCAACCGCGCCCCGCGCCAGAAGACCGAGGGCAAGGCCGGCGAGCGCCGCACCCTGCGCCTGGAACTGAAAGTACTGGCCGACGTGGGCCTGCTGGGCATGCCGAACGCCGGCAAGTCGACCTTCATCACCGCCGTGTCGAACGCGCGCCCGAAGATCGCCGACTACCCGTTCACGACCCTGCATCCGAACCTCGGCGTGGTGCGCGTGTCGCACGCGAAGAGCTTCGTGATCGCCGACATCCCGGGCCTGATCGAGGGCGCGGCCGAAGGCGCGGGCCTCGGCCACCAGTTCCTGCGCCACCTGTCGCGCACCGGCCTGCTGCTGCACATCGTCGATGTGGCGCCGATGGACGGCAAGACCGATCCGGTCAAGGAAGCCAAGGCCCTGGTCAAGGAACTCGAAAAGTACGACGCCGAGCTGCTCAACAAGCCGCGCTGGCTGGTGCTCAACAAGCTGGACGTGGTGCCGGAAGAAGAGCGCAAGAAGCTCGCCAAGGAATTCGTCAAGCGCATGGGCTTCAAGGGCCCGGTGTTCGAGATCTCGGCCCTGAACCGCGAAGGCTGCGAAGACCTGGTGCATGCCATCTACAAGCACCTGGAAACTGAGCGCCACGTCGAACAGCGTTCCGAAGAAAAGCAGATGGTCGAGGAAGCGCGCACCATCTCGTCCATCGATCCGGACGATCCCCGTTTCAAGATTGTCGAAGACTGACTTGGCTGCGCAGTTGGCAACAAGCGCCGCTTTCTCCAAGCGCGACTGGTGGCGCGTCCAGCTCCTGCAGCTGGTCGCCACCACCAGCTCGCTGGCCGCGCTCGCGGCCATGCTCGACCCCGACCGCATCGCCACCGCGATGGGTCTGTTCCTCGTTGGCGTGAACGGCTACAGCCAGTTCTACGCCATCTACGTCGGAGTGCGCCTCGCCACCGCGGGACTGGCTCTGCTGGCGTCCAGACAGGTTGACCAACCCGTCCTCGGCGACCTCACTGCAGTATTCCTTTTGGCCCAGCCGGCCGGGCGCCTGGTCGCAGCCTTTGCGATCGGCCTGCCGACGGGCGTATTATTAGTCGTCTGCGCGGTTGAGTTGCTGGCAGGACTTTCCCTGCTGGCGCTGCGGCCGCGAGGGAAAATCCTGTCGCCATGAACTCCGTCCTCCAGTCCTCCTCCCGCATCATCGTCAAGGTCGGCTCCTCGCTCGTCACGAACGAGGGGCAGGGCCTCGACCACACCGCCATCGCCCGCTGGGCGTCCCAGATCGCCGCCCTGCGCACGCTCGGCAAGGACGTCGTCCTGGTGTCCTCCGGCGCCATCGCCGAAGGCATGCTGCGCCTGGGCTTCGCCAGCCGCCCGACCGACATCCACGAGCTGCAGGCCTGCGCCGCCGTGGGCCAGATGGGCCTGGCGCAGATCTACGAAACCAGCTTCCGCACCCACGGCATCAAGACCGCCCAGGTGCTGCTGACCCACGCCGACCTGGCCGACCGCGAGCGCTACCTGAATGCGCGCTCGACGCTCACGACCCTGTTGCGCCTGGGCGTGGTGCCGATCATCAACGAGAACGACACCGTGGTCACCGACGAGATCAAGTTCGGCGACAACGACACCCTCGGGGCGCTGGTCGCCAACCTGATCGAAGCCGACGCCCTGGTGATCCTGACCGACCAGCGCGGCCTGTACTCCGCCGACCCGCGCAAGGATTCGGACGCGCGCCTGATCGGGGAAGCCCAGGCCGGCGATCCGGCGCTGGAAGCCATGGCCGGCGGCGCCGGCAGCAGCATCGGCCGCGGCGGCATGCTGACCAAGGTGCTGGCCGCGCGCCGCGCCGCGCGCTCGGGCGCCCACACCGTGATCGCCTGGGGCCGCGAAGAAGACGTGCTGACCCGCCTGGCGGGCGGCGAAGCGATCGGCACCCAGCTGACCGCCGCCACCGGCCGCCTGACGGCGCGCCGCCAGTGGATGGTCGACCACCTGCACACCACCGGCGAGGTGGTGATCGACGCGGGCGCGGTCCTCAAGCTCACCAGGGAAGGCAAGTCGCTGCTGCCGATCGGCGTGCTGGCGGTGAACGGCGAATTCGGCCGCGGCCAGGTGATCACCTGCGTCGACGAAAACGGCCGGGCGCTGGCGCGCGGGTTGACCAATTACGCGAGCAGCGAAGTGCGCCGCATCATGCGCCATTCCTCGAGCGAGATCGAACGCATCCTGGGCTTCGTCGAGGGGCCTGAATTGGTGCATCGCGATAACATGGTCTTGCTGTAACCGAAAGGTGGGCGCTTGCTCACCTTTTCTTTATGTTGCAGATTGGACACAGGCTCGATTCACCGTCGCCCAGGCGGCGCTCGTTAACTGTTTCTTGAAACTATAAGTCGTTAGACTAGCGGCAATATTGTGCAATGCACATCACGCTGCTGGAGACTGTTTCATGAAACTGAGCCGTAAACTGCCCTTGGGCTTCGCCACCGTCACCTTGCTGGTCGCCTGCGCCGGCTTCTTCGGGGTGTCGCAGATGAATCGTTCCGTCGACTCCTACCGGGCCGCCGTGGCCGAAGCCGGCCAGGCGCAGCAGGTCGAGGCCTTGCTGTCCGAATTCCGCAAGCAGCTCCAGGAGTGGAAGAACACGCTATTGCGCGGCAAGGACGAGGCAGAGCGCCGCAAGTACTGGGACGCCTTCCAGAAGAACGAAGCCCAGGTCGACGCCCAGGTCAAGGCGCTGCTGACGCAACTGCCCGCGGGCGAGGTGCGCGAACTGGTGGCGCAGTTCGGCGCCGCCCACGCCATCATGGGCCAGGACTATCGCCGCGGCTACGCCGCCTTCACCGAGGCCGGTTTCGACGCGCCGGCAGGCGATGCGGCGGTCAAGGGCAAGGACCGTGCGCCGGCGGAACTCCTGGTCAAGGCGCAGAAGGCCATGTCGGCGCGCAGTGCGGCCAGTGCCGCCCTCGCCGACGAGGTCAGCGCGCGCGCCACCTTCCTCAGTAACCTGTTCATGCTGCTCGGTACGGCGGCGGCGGTGGTCGCCGGCGTCCTGGTGTCGCGTTCGATCACCCGTCCGCTGGACGAGGCCGTCGAAGCGGCCAGAAGCGTGGCGGCCGGCGACCTGCGTACCCAGATCACGATCCGCGGCGACGACGAGACCGGCCAGCTGCTGCTGGCGCTGAAGGAGATGTCGTCCAGCCTCAACCGCATCGTCCACGAGGTGCGCGGCGGCGCCGAGACGATTGCGCTGGCGTCCAGCGAGATCGCGCGCGGCAACCTGGACCTGTCGGGCCGCACCGAATCGCAGGCCGGCGCGCTCGAGGAAACCGCCTCGTCGATGGAAGAGCTGACCTCGACCGTCCAGCAGAACGCGGACAATGCGCGCCAGGCCAGCCAGCTGGCGGTGTCGGCGGTCGACGTCGCCACGCGTGGCGGCAAGGTGGTCGAGCAGGTGGTCGGCACCATGGCCTCGATCGACGCTTCGTCGCGCAAGATCGTCGATATCATCGGCGTCATCGACGGCATCGCCTTCCAGACCAATATCCTGGCGCTGAACGCGGCGGTGGAAGCGGCGCGCGCCGGCGAGCAGGGGCGCGGCTTCGCCGTCGTGGCCAGCGAAGTGCGCAACCTGGCGCAGCGCTCCGCCACGGCGGCAAAGGAGATCAAGACCCTGATCGGCGCGTCGAGCGAATGCGTCGAGGCCGGCAACCGCCTGGCCGGCGAAGCGGGCGCGACGATGAGCGAGATCGTCGCCAGCGTACGCCAGGTGATGGACATCATCGGCGAGATCAGCGCGGCGAGCCAGGAGCAGCGCGCCGGCATCGCCCAGGTGAACCAGGCGATCGGCGAGATGGATGCGGCCACCCAGCAGAACGCGGCCCTGGTCGAGGAAGCGGCGGCCGCCGCGCAAGCACTGCGCGAACAGACCGTGGCCCTGACCGGGGTGGTCAGCGTGTTCAGGCTGGACGACGAGCAGCCGGCGGCGCGCGTTCCCACGCCGGCCGCGGCGCGTGGGCGTCCCGTGCTGCGACGGGTCGCCTGAGGCAGGTTTTACTGTCGGGAAAACTTAGGGGTATGATGCGCGGATCTCATCGATTGGAAAGCCCATGCAGCCATCCGCCCCTCTAGCCGTCGTCCAGGCCCAGCTCGACGCCTATAACGCCAAGGACCTGGACGCCCTCATGTTTGCCTATGCCCCGGATGCGCAGCAATTCGCCCTGCACGGGGCGCTGCTGGCCGAAGGACATGCGCAGATCCGCCCGCGCTACGAGGAGCGCTTCCTGGAGCCGGACCTGCACGCGCGCGTCCTGTCGCGCACTGTGATGGGGAATTTTGTCACCGACCTCGAACTCATCACCCGCAACTTCCCCGAAGGGAAAGGCACGCTCGAGATGCTGTGCGTGTACGAGGTGGTCAACGGGCGCATCGTGCGCGCCTCCTTCGCCGCCGGCGAAAAGCGGCTCTATTCGGCCGATTCGTCCGCCAGTTCCGCCGCCTGAGCGGCGGGATCGAGCACGCCGGCGGGCGCCGGCGTCTTGTCCTTGAATTCGCACAAGTCCACGATCAGGCAGTTCCAGCACTTGGGGCGGCGCGCCACGCAGGTGTAGCGGCCATGCAGGATCAGCCAGTGGTGGGCGTCGTGCAGGAATTCCTTCGGCACGAACTTGAGCAGCTTCTGCTCGACGATGTCGACGTTCTTGCCCGGTGCGATCCTGGTGCGGTTGGCCACCCGGAAGATGTGGGTATCGACCGCCATGGTCGGCTCGCCGAAGGCGGTGTTCAGCACCACGTTGGCGGTCTTGCGGCCCACGCCCGGCAGGGACTCGAGGGCTTCGCGCGAAGGCGGCACCTCTCCGCCGTACTGGTCGACCAGGATCTGGCAGGTCGCCATCACGTTCTTGGCCTTGGTGTTGTACAGGCCGATCGTCGAAATGTAAGACTTCAGTTCTTCCAGTCCGAGATCAAGGATTTTCCGCGGCGTGTTCGCCACCGGGTAGAGCCGGCGCGTGGCCTTGTTCACGCCGACATCGGTCGACTGGGCCGACAGCAGCACCGCGATCAGGAGCTCGAAGGGCGTCGTGAATTCGAGCTCGGTGGTGGGCTTGGGATTGGCGGCGCGGAAGCGCGTAAAGATCTCGAGACGTTTGGCGGGATTCATCTGCTTAGTTCTTGTCCGGAGGGTTCCCGGCTGCCTTCTGGCGAGCGCGCTCCATGGCGGCCGCGATGATGGCGCGCTTGCGCTCCTTCTCGGCCAGTTCCTCCGGCGTGTTGGCCGCCTCGGCGGTGACCGCGCGCATTTTCTCCAGGGCCTTGGCGGCGAGGCGGGCGTCGTTCTCTTCGCGCTCGCGGCGCAGGCGCTCGGCGCGGAAATCGTGGCGCGCCCTGGCGGCGTCGGCCGCTTCCTGCGACCAGGCGTCCCAGCCGGTCGCTTCTCCCGTGACCGGGATCATCGAAATGCAGTCGACCGGGCAGGGCGCTACGCAGAGGTCGCAGCCGGTGCACAGGCTGGGAAGGATGGTGTGCATTTGCTTGGCCGCGCCCAGGATGGCGTCCACCGGGCAGGCCTGGATGCACAGGGTGCAGCCGATGCACAGCGATTCGTCGATGAAGGCGACCGGGCGCGGTCGTTCGACGCCGTTGGCCGGATTGATCGGGATGAGCTTGCGTCCCGTGGCGGCGGCCAGGCGGCGCACGCCTTCCAAGCCGCCCGGCGGACACTGGTTGATCTCGGCTTCGCCGCGCGCGATCGCTTCCGCATAAGGACGGCACGCGGGGTAGCCGCACTTGGTGCATTGCGTCTGCGGCAGCAGGTCTTCGATCTGGTCGGCGAGGGACTTGGTCACGGCGGGGCGGGATTGGTAAAGCCGACATTATCCGCCAAAACCGCCTAACGTGCGACGTTCGGCGCAGCGGGGCAGTATCGTGGTCGAGCGAACAGACCGGGGGGCAATTCCGTGATGTAGTACGCGCTGAGAGAGAACAAGGAGGGGCATTGAGATGAACGAGTTGATCGTACCGGTCTTGCTTGCCGCACTCCTGTCGAGCGGCCCGGGCGCACATGCGCAGCAGCGGGCACAAGGGGGGCAGCATGCGGCCTTGCACGACGCGAGCGTGCAGCAGGCAGGGAAGGCGAGGCAGACCGTGCGCTTTCGCAGCGTGGAAAGCTTCGGGGAACTCAAGCGCGGAGAGCAGCTGCCGCCGCGTTACCGGACCCATCATTACGTGATCGAGAACTGGCGCGCCCACAAGCTGAGCGAGCCGCCGCGCGGGCACCAGTGGGTGCAGGCGGGGGCGAGTTATGTGCTGGTGGGGATTGCGACGGGGGTGGTGACGGAGGTGGTGGTGGCGCGCTAAGACTGTGCTGCGTGAACTTGGGGCGGAACAATGCCAGTGGCATTGTTCCGGCCTTCGCCGGAACGACGTTGAACGAAGGTGGCTGGTGTACGGCCAGCTCGACTTCGATCGCTAACTTGAAGACCGTCGTACGCGCCACTGGCCCCAAGTTCGTTGCAAAGCACGAGTGCAAAAAAAATGCCGCGGACCCCCGCGGCATTTTCCGTTAACCCTTGAAGATCAGCGATTCGCCTGAATAAACTCCGTAATCTTCGGGCAAATAATCTCGCGCCAGCGGCGGCCTGAGAAGATGCCGTAGTGCCCGCACTTCGGCGCCACGAACCTGAGATGCTTGTCCTTCGGGATCCCGCTGCACAGCTCATGCGCCGCGCTGGTCTGGCCCAGGCCCGAGATATCGTCCAGCTCGCCTTCCACGGTCATCAGGGCCACGGTCTTGATGTCCTGCGGACGCACCAGCTGGCCGCCGACCTCCCAGGTGCCCTTGGGCAGGCGGTGCTCCTGGAACACGGTCTTGATGGTCTCGAGGTAGTACTCGGCCGGCATGTCCAGCACCGCGTTGTACTCGTCGTAGAACTGGCGATGCGCCTCGGCCGAGTCGTCGTCGCCGCGCACCAGGTGCTGGTAGAACTCGCGGTGGCTCTGGGCGTGGCGGCCCGGGTTCATGGCGATGAAGCCGGCGTGCTGCAGGAAGCCCGGATACACCTTGCGGCCGAAGCCCGGGTAGTTGCCCGGCACCGAGTAGATCACGGTGTTCTCGAACCAGGAGAAGGGCTTCTCGGTCGCCAGGTCGTTGACGGCGGTCGGCGACTTGCGCGGATCGATCGGGCCGCCCATCATGGTCATGGTCTTCGGCAGCTTGGGGTCCTTATTCGACGCCATCAGCGAGATCGCGGCCAGCACCGGCACGGTCGGCTGGCACACCGAGATCACGTGCACGTCCGGGCCGAGCAGGCGGATGAAGTCCTGCACGTAGTAGATGTAGTCGTGCAGGTGGAAGGGGCCGGCGGACAGCGGCACCATGCGCGCGTCGGTCCAGTCGGTGATGCAGACATCGTGGTCCACCAGCAGGGCGCGCACGGTGTCGCGCAGCAGGGTGGCGTGGTGGCCCGACAGGGGAGCGACCACCAGCACCTTCGGCTGGTTCAGGGCCTCGAAGGCCTGGTCGCCCAGGTCTTTCTTGAAATGCAGGAGCTTGCAGAACGGCTTTTCAACGACCGTACGCTCCATGATGCCGACGTCTTCTCCCTTGATCTTCACGGAATGGATGCCGAACGCCGGCTTTTCGTAGTCTTTCCCCAAGCGATACATCAGCTCGTAGCCGGCAGCGATACGCTGGGCGAAAGGGGTGTGCGCGAACGGCGAGACCGGGTTGGAAAATAGTTTCGAGGACGCATCGGCCCACTGCATCAGCGGGGTCAGGAAGGAGCGTTGCATCTCGTGCAGTTGGTAAAGCATAGGTAAATCCTTCAGTAGACAGTGCGCGCCGCAATCGTTTGCGCGTAGCTGCAATCAATTATAGGGGATACTGATTTACTTGTGGAAACAGTCGTTTTCACACCCCTGCTACGTATGGTTCACTTGTAGCATATTTGTGCAGTGCGGTTCGGTGAGGCGTCCCACATAAGTTGATATGCGCGTGTTTGTGACGAGGAGTTTGTCGTAGGGGCGTTACTGAACAAGGGGAGGGCGATGCTACTTCGTCACTTCGAGGGGAGGAGAAGCGTTGTTGGTTTGCGGAGAAACTTTGGTTCCGGCCTTCGCTGGAACGACGTGCTGAGAGCAGCGGTAGCTTGTTGGTCTTCCACCTGCCTTGAGACCGTCGTTCCGGCGAAGGCCGGAACCCAAGTTCGTTGCGCACCGCAACAGGTAAAAAAAATGCCGCCCCGAAGGGCGGCATTTGGACGATACCTGAAGAGATCGCTTAGTCGAACACCGGCGTCTCGACACCCAGGATCTTGTGCAGCTTCGGCGACGTGGTCGTGTACTGCATGTGGATCTTCTTGTCCGGGAAGATGTACGGCGCGGCGCCGAAGGCGGCCAGCGCGGCTTCGTGGAAGCCCGACAGGATCAGCTTCTTCTTGCCCGGATAGGTGTTGATGTCGCCCACGGCGAAGATGCCCGGCACGTTGGTCTCGAACTTCTCGGTGTCCATGACCTTCAGCTGGCGGCGCTCGATGTCCAGGCCCCACTCGGCGATCGGACCCAGCTTCGGCGACAGACCGAAGAAGACCAGCAGCATGTCCAGCGGCACGCGGCGGGTCACGCCGTCGGCGCCGGTCACCTTCACTTCGCTCAGCTTGCCGTCTTTTTCGTCGAAGCCGGTCACCTGGCCGGTGATCAGCTGCATCTCGTACTCGTCGCACAGGGCCTTCATCTTGGCGACCGAGGCCGGCGCCGCACGGAAGTCCTCGCGGCGGTGCACCAGCACGACCGATTCGGCCTTGCCAACGAAGTTCAGGGCCCAGTCCAGCGCGGAGTCGCCGCCGCCGCAGATGACCAGGTTCTTGCCTTCGAACAGGGCCGGATCCTTGACGCGGTAGAACAGCTGCTCGGCTTCGAACTTCTCGATGCCGTCGACCTTCAGGGTGCGCGCCTGGAACGAACCGACGCCGGCGGCGATGAAGATGGTCTTGGTGATGAAGCGGGTGCCGGTCGAGGTCTCGACGTTGAAGCGGCTGTCTTCACGGCGCTGGACGGTGGTCACTTCCTGGCCCAGGTGGAAGGTCGGCTCGAACGGCTCGATCTGCTTGAGCAGGTTGTCGGTCAGTTCCTGGCCGGTGCACACCGGCACGGCCGGGATGTCGTAGATCGGCTTGTCCGGGTACAGTTCCACGCACTGGCCGCCGACGGCCGGCAGCGAGTCGATGACGTGGGCTTTGATTTCGAGAAGGCCGAGTTCGAAGACCTGGAACAGGCCAACCGGACCGGCGCCGATGATCACGGCGTCGGCTTCGATGGCGCCGGCAAACGAACTGTTGGGAGCGATGCTGCCCGCTTCGTGGGTGGCACTGATAGTCATGCTTACTTCCTGTGATTTTCTGGATGGTTGGGCGATGGCGGGCCTTCCCGCCATCGGTGGCGACACCCTGCGGCGCAGTCCGCTAAGCGAACCCGGGCGCCGTACGCGTCAGCGAGCCAGCTGGCTCAGCTTGTCCTTGACGTCCTTCCACTCTTCCGCGTCCGGCAGGGCCGGCTTGGTCTTGGTGATCGACGGCCAGGAACGCGCGAGGTCCGCGTTGAGCTTGATAAATTGCTGCTGATCGCCAGGCACGTCCTCTTCGGCATAGATCGCATTCACCGGGCACTCGGCCACGCAAACGGCGCAGTCGATGCACTCGTCGGGGTCGATGGCAAGGAAATTCGGGCCTTCCCGGAAACAATCTACCGGGCATACATCGACGCAGTCGGTATAGCGACAACGGATGCACGATTCGGTGACAACGTGGGTCATAACAGTCCTATCAATGGTGGGGGTGTCGCGTCGCCGGGCGCTTCGAACGTGGGCCGGCGGGACAATGCAAAGCACTGTATTTTAGGGCAATTCGGGTTTTCCTACAAATTAGCCTTATACACAATACACATAAGCAAATGAAGGGAAAAAGGCCCTTGTGCCGTCGAAAACCTGCACGAGCGTGCAATTTTAATACGTCCCGAAGCCTTGCCGCGCAATCCACGCGCAGCCCGATCGCCCCCGTCAGGCGCTGCGGCGCAGCCCGTCCAGCAGGTGCTGCCAGTCCCCGCCGCTGCCGTCCTCGCGCAGGAAGACCGTGTGGCAGCGCGGCCCGTCCTCGACCGTGATTTCCCAGCGCGGCATATCGGCCCCGAGCGGACAGGGCGGCTCGGCCTGGAAGAAGTCGAGCCGCCGCAGCAGGTCTTCGAGCGCCGCGCCCTCGGGGCGGGCGGCGGTGTCGAGTTCGTAGGATTCCGCCAGGCCGGCGAAGCCGCCGCAGGCGCGTGCGCTGATCTTCATGGCCGGGCCTGTGCTCCCACATCGGCCCGGCAGCCGTCCAGCTGGTATTCGGGCAGCTGCATGGTCCCGCAGCAGGCGTGGCGGTCCTGGCGCGCACCGGGCGCGTCGCGCACGCAGGGCGCGAGCCGGGTGCCGGGGAGGACATCCTCGGTCAGGGCTGCGCCGGCCTCGACCACCTCGCGCCGGGTGAACTGGTTGCGGATGAAGTTGGCGTAGGCGGCCGGGCGGCCATCCTCGCCCACGATGCGAAGCATCTCGTTGACCACGTCGGCATAGCTGGCGGCATCGTCCGGCGCGGCGATCAGGGCGCGCAGCACCACGCCTCCCAGGTAGGCGGCGACCCGGTGCAGCACGGCGGCGTCGTCCTCGCGCCCGGGATCGCGCTCCCAGGCGAACAGGTCGGCCAGCACGTCGTAGACGGCGCCGGTGAACACCTGCGAGATCGCATGCACCTGGGTGCCGGCCTGGCTCAGCCTGAGATCGTTGTCGGCGTTGCGCAGCCCGGCGCCCATGCCGATCGCCACGCCGAACTGCTCGGCGATGATGGCGAGGAAGGATTTGTCGTGCAGCTGCGCCTTGGTCTGGGCCACCACGGCTTCGCACTGGTCGAGCTGGGACAAGGCCAGGAAAATCGCGGTGAGGTCGCCGAAGGATTCGTGCAGCCCGCCGGTCTGGGGAGGCGCGTCGGCGAGCAGCCAGCGCGGCTTGAGCCCGTCGAGCACGGCGTGGGCGGTCTCATGGGCGACGATGTCGAAGGAGCGGCAGGTGTAGACCCGGTCGGCAGGTTCGTTGGTGCCGTCGGGAATGAAGTGTCCGAACTTGAGGCAAGCCTGGGCCCGGCTGTAGAAGGCGTTCATCACGTCGGACAGGCCGTGCGGGTAGATGCGCAAGGGGCTGCTGTCCAGGCCGCTGTTCCATTGCCAGGGCAGGGGCAGGGCCAGGCCGGCCGCGAGCAGGGCGCGCTGGTACATGGTGAGCGTCTGCCGCACCACGGCGAAGGTGTGCACGGCGTCGAACTGGGGCGTGTCGGGCTGGGTGACGAAGTCGCCGGCCTCGTTCGGCTCCACCGGATCGATGCCGGGCTCGCCGGGCGCGATGCGGGCGTCGCGCGGGCCGGCCAGCACCGCCTCGGGTAAGTAAGCGCGGCGGGTGCCGATCTCGCTGACGGAGGGGTCCTGCTTCCACATCAGCACGCGCGCGCCGAAGGCCTGGGGCAGGGCTGGCGCTTCGATGAGGTTCTCGTTGCCGGCTTCATAGCCGGCTTCATTATCGGCTTCGCCGGGTGTTTCCGGCAGCAGGGCATGTGCTTCCATGTCAACTCCTTGAGATGTCGCGGGCTGCGCTTTTATGGTCGCGCGCTGCGCTGCTCAAGCATTGACACTCATCAATTGATGCTGCTCCAAGCCGTGGAATGTGGCGGACTCTGGCATGGACCGCTTCCAACTGGCATCATTGCGGATTGTCTTGCAATCGATTAGGAAGGAAAGCGTCAGATGGCGGAATTGAAGATCGTCCAGGAGCACAGCCTGAGCCCGGCGGCGGCACGCACGGCGGCGGAACAGGTGGCGCAGCGCCTGGCGGCGGAACTGGGACTGGCCTGCAAATGGGAGGGCGACGTACTGCGCTTCGAGCGCAGCGGCGTGGATGGGGACTTGCGGCTGGAAGGGCAGAGCGCTTCGCTGCGCATCCGCCTGGGCATGCTGATGAGCGCCTTCGCGCCGGCCATCGAGGCCAAGGTGGCGGAAAAGATGCGGAAAGTGTTCGTTCCCGCCTGAGGAAACGACGCGCCGCCGTGCAGGCGGCGCGATCAGCCAGTCAGCCCTTCAGCTCTTCGATCAGGTCGATATACTGCTGCTGGGCGTCTTCCTGCGAGGTGCCCTTCAGGGCCGCCCAGGCATCGTACTTGGCGCGGTTGACGAAATCGGTCATGCCCGGACGCTCGCCGGTCGCGTCGCCCGCCGAACCCTGCTTGAACAGCGCGTAAATCTTCAGCAAGGTCATGTTGTCCGGACGCTCCGGCAGATTCTTCGAATCCTGCTGGGCCTGGGTGAACTGTTCCTGCAAGCTCATGGAAACTCCTGTGTGGTTGGTTGATGTGCTTGCCGTCTGGGCAATGCGGCAGGCATCTTAGCGCAGGAGCTCGGCGCGGACGGAGGAAACGGCCGCATTTTAGAGGGGAAGCTCGAATGACAAGGGACGCCGCGGCGTCCCTTGTGCTTTCCGATCAGACGGCGAGCAGGTCGACGTCGAAGATCAGGGTGGCGTTCGGTGGGATCACGCCGCCGGCGCCGCGCGCGCCGTAGCCCAGGCTGGCCGGGATGGTCAGGCGGCGCGAACCGCCGACCTTCATGCCCTGCACGCCTTCGTCCCAGCCGCGGATCACGTGGCCGGCGCCGAGGGCGAACTGGAACGGATCGTTGCGGTCCTTGCTCGAGTCAAACTTCGCGCCGGTCGAGCCGTCGTCGTTGCGCAGCCAGCCGGTGTAGTGGACGGTGACGTACTGGCCGGCCTTGGCTTCCGGGCCGTCGCCGACAACGGTGTCTTCGTACTGCAGGCCGGAATCAGTGGTGATGGTGGACATGGTATTCCTTGTTGTTCATGTTGAACGGGGATTGTAGTCCATGGCGCGCCAAGGCGTCACGCACGGCACGGGGCAGGGCCGCGATGTGCGTAAAATGACAATACCGCCAACCGACCTAGAAGGAGGATGCATGCCGCTTGCCGCCCGCCCCGGAGTCCGCCAATGAAGGGCGTCGCCACCGCCTACCGCCGCGCGCTGCGCGCCCAGTTCACCGGCCGCATGCTTCTCCTCTCGGCCACGCCTTTGGTCCTGTCGCTGCTGCTGTGGGGCGTGGTGCTGTGGTTCGGGCTGCAGCCGCTGCTCGACTGGCTGCATGGCCTGTTCTCCGAGTACGACGCCTTCGAGACCAGCGGCAACGTGCTGGCCACCCTGGGCCTGGGCATGCTCAAGGTGGTCGTGGTGCCGCTGCTGGCGATCGCGCTGCTGCTGCCGCTGATGATCGCATCAAGCCTGCTGTTCATGGGCGTGGCCGCGATGCCGGCCATCGAGCGCCATGTCGGCAACCGCCAGTATCCCAAGCTCGAAAAGAAGGAGGGCGGCAGCTTCGTCGGCAGTGTCGCCATCAACCTCGGCAGCTCGGCCATGTTCGCCGTCCTGTGGCTGTTCACCCTGCCGCTGTACGCGATCCCGCCGCTGGCCTGGCTGGTGCAGGCCAGCCTGTGGGCCTGGGTGACCTCGCGCGTGATGAGCTACGACGCACTGGCGGCCCACGCCAGCCCGGCCGAGCGCCAGGCCCTGATGCGCACGCGCCGCATGCCGCTGCTGGCGATCGGCCTGGCCACCGGCCTGGCCGGCGCGCTGCCCGGCATCGCCTGGATGGGCGGCGCCGTGATCTCGATCGTGCTCTTTCCCTTGCTGGCCCTGCTGTCGCTCTGGCTCTACATCATGATCTTTTTGTTCGCGGGACTATGGTTCCAGTACTACTGCCTGGAGGCACTTGAAGAGTTGCGGGCGGAAGGGGTGGCGCAGGCGGTTTGAGCCCGGCGTGTGCACGGCTGCACGGGTTCGCGCGTTGATGGCATGGGCGGCCACAAACGGCGATTCTCCCGTAGTGGCACACTGGAGGCTTGAACAAGCTTCAGCATAAAACGGGGGACGCATGGGGTTCGGCCTGATCGTCGTGGGCGACGAGATTTTGTCCGGCAAGCGCCAGGACAAGCATTTTTCCAAGGTGGTCGAACTGCTTGCCGAGCGCGGCTTGCAGCTGTCCTGGGCCGAGTTCGCCGGCGACGACCCCGTGCGCCTCACGCAGACCCTGCGGCGCAGCTTCGCGGGCGAGGACATCGTGTTTTCCTGTGGCGGCATCGGGGCCACGCCGGACGACCACACGCGCCAGTGCGCGGGTGCGGCGCTGGGCCTGCCGCTGATGCTGCACGCCGAGGGCCGGCGCCACATCGAGGAGCGCATCCGCGAGACGGCGCTGGAAGCGGGCAGGGAGCCGGACTTCAGCGCACCGGAGAACCTGCAGCGCCTCAAGATGGCCGAGTTCCCGCAGGGCGCGCAGCTGATCCCGAATCCCTACAACCGCATCGCCGGCTTCTCGATCATGGAGGGCCGCGCGCCGCATCACTTCGTGCCCGGCTTCCCGGTCATGGCCTGGCCCATGATCGCGTGGGTGCTCGACACCCATTACCCCCACCTGTTCCATCGCGAGGCCTATGCCGAACGGGCCTTGCTGGTCTACGAACAGGCGGAGGCCGCGCTCACGCCCTTGATGGAGCGCCTGCAGCGCGAGCACGAGGGTGCACGGGTGTTCAGCCTGCCGAGCGTGGGCGATGCGCAGACGCGCCGGCATATCGAATTGGGAGTGAAGGGTAGGCCGGAATCGGTGGCGGCGGCCTATGCCGCGATGTGCGCCGAGCTCGATCGGATAAAAGCAGAGTATCGACCTTTATAAATAGGCATGTCGCGCAGTTAAGCTAGTCGTTGTTTTTTTGCGAAAATATTCCACGCACATCAAAATTGTTAAACCGTGTCTCGCGCGTGTCGTATTGATGTGGTGGAATATTACCTACGGACGGTGCCATCTGGAGTGAGATCGCATCGGCCGCTGTATGCGAACCAATGACCACCTCGATCACTCGAACAGACCAGTAGCAGATGGCGAGCAGGTTGGCGGGGATTGCACGTAAAACGATTCAGACCAGTTAAGCCATCATCATGGAAAGTATTCGCCGTTTCGGACGGCCCAGTTTTGTATTCGATGTATTCGGCAGGTGGCGCGATCGCCCCGCTGCCGCGACGCCTTCTGTGCATGCGGCCCCAGCGCCGGCGCTCGCCTCCGCGGGAGGCAACGATGTTCCCCTCTACGAAGCCTACCCCCACCTCGGCGGTGCGCCGGGCGGCGGCGGTTCCGATGCGCCCGAGCCCAAGCCGCGCAAGCGCCGCTGGAAGCTCTGGCTGTTCTTCGGTTCGGCCCTGTTGGCGGCCCTGCTGGCCGCCTGGGCCGCGCTCGAGATGAAAACCTCGCGCCTGCAGGCCAAGATCTTCGCCGAGATGGCCGAGGACCTGAACTGGCGCGTCGAAAAAGGCCCGAGCAACGCGATCCGCTTCCCGGCCGCCAGCCCCTACGACACGCGTCTCGGCTACGCCAGCCTGCCGCAGTACATCGACAAGCTGCAGGCGCGCGAGTACTCGGTCGCGGCCCAGGCGCGCATGTCGCCCAAGATGGTCGAGTTCGCCGACCGCGGCCTGTACGCCACCTTCCACGAGAAGACCAAGGTCGGCCTCGAGATCCTCGATTGCCGCAGCCAGCCGCTGTTCACCTCGCGCTTCCCGGAGCGCTATTACCACAAGTTCGATGAGGCGCCCTCGCTGCTGGTGCAGAGCCTGCTGTTCATCGAGAACCGCGAGCTGCTCGACGCGAAGCACCCGAGCCGCAACCCGGCGGTCGAATGGGACCGTTTCTCGAAGGCCGTGTTCGACAAGTCGCTGTCCAGCGTCGGCCTGGGCGGCGAAGGCCGCGTGGCCGGCGGCTCGACCCTGGCCACCCAGATCGAGAAGTACCGCCACTCGCCGGAAGGCCGCACCAGCTCGCTCTCCGACAAGCTGATCCAGATGGCCTCGGCCACCCTGCGCGCCTACCAGGACGGTGAAGACACCACCCAGGCGCGCCGCCGCATCGTGCTCGACTACCTGAACACGGTGCCGCTGTCGGCCAAGCTCGGCTACGGCGAAGTGAACGGCATCGGGGACGGCATGTGGGTCTGGTACGGCCGCGATTTCAACCAGGTCACCCAGATGCTGAAAGGGCCGATGACCAGCCCCGAAGCGGTGCTGGCCTACAAGGAAGCGCTGTCGCTGATGATCGCCCAGCGCCGTCCGGCCTATTACCTGGGCGCGGGCGAGAACGACCTCGAAACCCTCACCAACAGCCACCTGCGCGTGCTGGCCCAGGCCGGCGTGATCTCGCCGCAGTTGCGCGACGCCGCGCTCAAGGCGCAGCTGCACCCGGCCCAGGGCTCGGGCGTGGCGCCGCCGCCGGCCGACGCCTTCGTGTCGCGCAAGGCCGCCAACGCGGTGCGCAACCACCTCGGCTACCTGATCGGCGACTCGCGCCTGTACAACATCGACCGCCTCGACCTGTCGGTGGTCTCGACCCTGGATGCGGAAGTGCAGCAGGCCGTGACCGCGGCGCTGCGCAAGCTGACCGACCCGGGCCATGCCCAGGAAGCCGGCCTGACCGGCAAGGGCCTGCTCGGCAACGGCGACCCGGCCAAGGTGGTGTACAGCTTCACCCTGATGGAGCGGGGCGAGCACGTCAACTACCTGCGGGTCCAGACCGACAACTACGACCAGCCGCTCGACATCAACGAAGGCGCCAAGCTCGACCTCGGTTCGACGGCCAAGCTGCGCACCCTGGTCACCTACCTCGACATCGTCGACCAGCTGCACAAGCGCTACGAGCCGATGGACAAGATCGGCCTGATGGGCGTGAGCGTCGATCCGAAGGACCGCATGTCGCAGTGGGCGATCGAGTACTTCCGCAGCTTGCCGGAGAACGCCGACCGCGGCCTGACCCCGATGCTCAAGGCCGCGATGGAGCGCAAGTATTCGGCCAACCCGGGCGAAGCCTTCTTCACCGGCGGCGGCCTGCACACCTTCGGCAACTTCAGCAAGCTGGACAACAGCAAGATCATGACGGTGCACGAAGCGCTGCGCCAGTCGACCAACCTGGTGTTCGTGCGCATGATGCGCGACGTGGTGCGCTACTACATGTTCCAGCTGCCGGGCTCCTCGGCCCAGCTGCTGGCCGACGCCGACGATCCGCGCCGCGCGGAATACCTGTCGCGTTTCGCCGACCGCGAGGGCAAGGACTTCCTGGCCAAGTTCTGGAACAAGTACAAGGGCAAGACCCCGGCCGAGATCGAGACCATGCTGTTCTCGGGCGTGCGTCCGATGGCGTCCAAGCTGGCCGCCGCGCACCGCACCGTAGCGCCGAACGCGACCCTGGAACAGTTCGCCGAGTTCATCGACAAGTCTCTGCCGTCGAGCAACGACATGGATCCGGACCGCATTCCGAAGATGTACGAGATGTACGATCCGAAGAACATGTCGCTGGCCGACCGCGGCTACGTGGCCTCGGTCCACCCGCTCGAACTGTGGCTGGTGAGCTACCTGCGCACCCATCCGAAGGCCGGCTGGACCGAAGTGACCAATGCCAGCGTCAAGGAACGCCAGGAAGTGTACTCGTGGCTGTTCAAGACCCACCGCAAGCATGCCCAGGACAAGCGTATCGCCGGCCTGCTCGAAGTGGAAGCCTTCCTCAAGATCCACGCCCAGTGGAAGAAGATGGGCTATCCCTTCGAATCGCTGGTGCCGTCCTATGCGACCACCCTGGGCGCCTCGGCCGACCGTCCGGCCGCACTCGCCGAGCTGATGGGCATCATCGTCAACGGCGGCGTGAGGAAGCCGGTGGAGCGCATCGACTCGCTGCACTTCGCCAAGGACACGCCTTACGAGACCCTGGTCAAGCGCAACAAGGGCGGCGGCAAGGAACAGGTGCTGGCTCCCGAGGTGGCGCGCGAGGTCGCGGATGCGATCCAGGGCGTGGTCCGGGAAGGCACCGCCAAGCGCGTCAAGACCGCCTTCGTGCAGTCCGACGGCAGCGTGATCGCGGTGGGCGGCAAGACCGGTACCGGCGACCAGCGCTTCGAGGTGTATGCCCGTGGCGGCCGCGTGATCGAATCGCGCTTCGTGAACCGGTCGGCGACCTTCGTGTTCAACATCGGCGAGCGCTTCTTCGGCAGCATGACCGCTTATGTGCATGGCCCGCAATCGGGCGACTACGACTTCACCAGCGCCTTGCCGGTGCAGTTGCTGACGACCCTGGCGCCGAGCCTGATGCCGATGATCGAGCCGACCCCCGGCGCTGCGCAGCTGACCACGGTGCCGGGCCTGGTGCCGCCGGCGCCGCCTGCGCCGCCGGCCGTGATCGATCCGGTGACCGGCCTGCCGGCTCCGGCTCCGGCGCCGGCCCCGGCTCCAGTGGCCCGGGTTGTGGCGGCGCGGCCTCCGTGCGTCCGTTGAGCGAACCGGGTGAGGTGAAAAAGCGCGGCGCAAGGGAAGGAGCAATGCGCCGCGCTGTCTTGAAGGTGCGCAGCTTCAGCATCGTCTCGCTGCGCGACCTGCTGGTAGCCTCCGGTCCGACCATCCTGGTCGTGATCGCCGCCGTCGCGCTGGCCTACTGGTGGGTCGATCCGGCCCCGCCGCGCCGGCTGGTGCTGGCCACCGGGCAGGAGAACAGCGCCTACGAGGAGTTCGGCAAGCAGTACGCCCGGATCCTCGCGCGCGACGAGATCACGGTCGAACTCCAGCCTTCGCTGGGCTCCCAGGAAAACCTCGAACGCCTTATCGCGGGCAAGGCCGACATCGCCTTCGTGCAGAGCGGCTCGACCGACGACGGCCAGGCCGCGCGTCACGGGCTGGTCTCGCTCGGCAGCCTGTTCACCGAGCCGGTCTGGCTGTTCCTGCGTGCGGAAGCGAAAGTCGCCAAGCTGACCGACCTGAAGGGCAAGCGCATCAACCTCGGCCCGGCCGGCACCGGCGTGCCGCGCCTGTTCCGCCAGGTGCTGGCGGCCAACGGCGTCGAGCCCGGGGATTTGCGCATCGGCACCCTGGCCAACACGCCCGCCACGGTGGAACTGCTGGAAGGGCGTATCGACGGCCTCGTGTTCAGCTCGGCGCCCGAAGCGCCGCTGATCCAGATGCTGCTGCAGACGCCGGGCATCCGGCTGTTCGATTTTTCCCAGGCCGAGGCCTACACGCGGCGCCTGCCTTTCCTGACCCATGTGGTGCTGCCGCGCGGGATCGTCGACCTGGGGCGCAATATTCCCGCCCAGGACTATCACCTGATCGCGCCGACCGCTACCCTGGTGGCGCGCGAGGAGCTGCATCCGGCGCTGGTGGGGCTGTTCGTGAAGGCGGCCTATGCGATCCACGGCGGGGCAGGGTGGTTCCAGCAGCAGGGGCAGTTTCCCTCGCCGAAGTACACCGAGATCCCGGTGGCGGACGAGGCGGCGCGCTATTACCGCGACGGGCCGCCTTTCCTGCAGCGCTACATGAGCTTCTGGCTGGCCAACCTGCTCGACCGGCTGGGCGTGATCGCGGTGGCGCTGGCGGCCCTGCTCATTCCCTTGTCGAAGATCGTACCGCCGCTGTACGTGTGGCGGGTGCGCTCCCGCGTTTACCGCTGGTATGGCGAGCTGAGGGCGGTGGAGCAGGCGATGGAAAGGGCGCAGGGCGAGGAGCGCGAGGTCGTCAGGCAGGATCTGCTGCACCGGCTGGACGATATCGAGGAACGGGTGAATCACATTTCGATCCCGCTGGCGTTTGCGGATGCTTTATATGGGCTGAGGAGCCATATCAACATCGTCCGTCAGCGGATCATGGCGGGGACGGTGACGGAGTAGATCTTTACGCAAACTTGGGTCCCGGCCTTCGCCCACTGCTGTCCA
>NZ_JAGKSG010000052.1:0-26294 GCF_018119385.1 Massilia sp. AB1
CAGCTCCAGGCCCGCCTGGACGAGATGGCCGGCAACAAGGAAGGCTGGATGGCCTACACCCTCGCGGGCGAACCCGACACCGAACAAAACAACGCATGATGATTTCGATGAACAGCGCCCCGATGAACAGCGCCGCTATCCCCGCTGTGGCCGACGCCGCCGCCCCTGCCGGCCCTGCCGCCGGCGCGCCAGGCGCCCTGCCGGCCGATCCGGCGCAAGCCGCCCTGGCTTTCCAGCAATGGCTGGGCCTGGACCAGCTGGCGCTGCCGGCCGACGCCTTGCCGGTGCCGGACAGCGCCGCCGCCCGGCCCGACAGCGGTGACGACATCCCGGCCGAGGACGCGGCGCCTGCCGATGCCGCCGCCGCACCAGCCGACAATTTGCTGGCCGCGATGGCCCTGCCCATGATGCCGGCTTCGATGCCGGCGGCCATGCCGGCCATGATGATGGCGATGCCGGGTTCCCCGGCGCCCCAGCCGCAAGGCCAGGGCCGCCAGCCCGCCGCCACTGCGGTGCCCGCTGCGGCCCCGGCGCCGGTGCCGGGCATGGTGGCGCAGGACATCCTGCCGCAAGCCGCCATCCCGGCCGCGGCAGCGCCCCTGCCGGCAGCGGCCGCTGTACTCCCGGCCGCGCAAGCGCCTGCCCAGGCGAGCGGCCGCCCGGCCGACAGCGCAAGCGTTGCCGCCACCACGGCTGCCGCCGCGCCCCCAGCCTCGCGCGACGGCCAGGCCGGCGCGATGAGCCTCGACGGCGCCGCCGGCGCCGGTTTCGGTTTGAGCGCCGCGAGCGCCCCTGCCGCTCCGGCCCGTACTGAAGCGCCGGTGACCCTGGCCGGCCCGCCGGCCGCATGGCGCCAGTCGCTCCAGGAAGCCCTGGGCGAGCGCCTGCAGCTGCAGGTCGGCAAGCACGCCGAACAGGCGGTGATCCGCCTGGAGCCGCCAATGCTGGGCCGGATCGACATTTCGATCCGCCACGCCGCCGGCTCGCTCGAAGTGAATATCTCGGCCACCCACGGCGAAGTGCTGCGCCAGCTGAACGCGGTGAGCGACAACCTGCGCAACGACCTGGCCCAGCGCCAGAGCGGCGAGGTGTCGGTCAACGTCAGCCAGGCGCCGCGCGCCCAGCCCGGCGCGCAAGCCGGTTCGCAATTCGGCCAGGAGCCCCAGGGCCGCGGCCGCCAGCCGGGCCAGGAACAGGAGCGCACGCCGGGCCAGGGCCTGGCGGACGCCGGCAAACAAGACTCGCAGTTCTCCCTGAACGGACGTGCATAAGCCCATGAAAGCCAAACTGATTCTCGCATTCGCCGGCGTCGCGCTGGCAGCCGCCGCCGCCGCAGGCGGCGCCATGTGGTACCTGAACCCGGCCCCGCTCAAGGGCGGCGCCGAAGCCAAGGTCGAGCCCAAGCCGGAACCGGAAAAGAGCCTGACCAGGTATGTCACCCTCGACAAGGTGATCGTGATGCTGCGCCGCGCCCCGAACGAGCCGGCCGCCCACTACCTGTCGGTGGACCTGGTGCTGGCCACCACGCCGGAACTGGAAAAGGAAGCCAAGGAACACCTGCCGCTGCTGCGCAGCATCGTCGTGTCCAGCCTGTCCACCCGCACGCTGTCGGAAGCGTCGGCGATGTCGGTGGACCAGTATGCCGAGCAGCTGAACAAGACCTTCGACGCCAGCTATGCCAAGGAAAACCACCTGAAGCCGTTTTCCGAAGTCAGGATCGGCAAGCTGATCATTGAATAAGCATCCGCCCGGAGCCAACGTGGCCTATTCAGCCGAATACCTCGACCCCGCCGCCGCGGGCGACTACCAGGACGCCGCCAACGCCTGCGCCATGAGCCCGGCGGAGGAGCAGCGCCACCTGCTGGCCTATGCGCCGCTGGTCAAACGCATCGCACGCCAGCTGAACTCGCAGGCGTCGAGCGTGATGTCGCGCGAGGACATGGAACAGATCGGGCTCATGGGCCTGCTCGAAGCCCTGCGCCGCTACGGCGCGCCCGACACCGGCTTCGGCAGCTATGCCTCGCTGCGCGTGCGCGGCGCAATTCTGGACGAGCTGCGCCGCCAGGACTGGCGTCCGCGCACGGTGCGCCAGGACAGCCACAAGCTGCGCGACGGCCTGCGCGCCCTCACCCGCCGCCTCGGCCGCGAGCCGACCGAGAAGGAAGCGATGGAAGCGCTGGGCGTCGACGCCGCCGACTACCACCAGCACCTGCTGGACGAAGGCGCAGAAGAGATGCTGAGCTTCGACGAAGTGCTGCAGGAAGCCACCGAGCACGCGCACAGTTCGCCCGGCCCGGAAGAAGGCTTCCTGGTGCGCCGCAGCCTGGAGCAGGTGCTGGGCAGCCTCAACGAGAAAGAACAGCGCGTGATCCAGATGATCTACGAGTTCGAACTCAGCTACAAGGAAATCGCCGCCGTGCTCGACCTGTCGGACGCCCGCGTCTGCCAGCTCAACAAGAGTGCGCTGGCCAAGATGAAGGCGGCGCTGCAGCGCGCCTGAACACATAACCAAGAACGCCAGAAAGGCCAGACGTCATGCAGCAATTACTAGGAATCGCCATCGTGCTCGGGTGCGTGTTCGGGGGCTTTACCCTGATGGGCGGCACCTTCTCCGCCATCTTCCACCCGGTCGAACTCCTCATCATCGGCGGCGCCGCCTTCGGCGCCCTGGTGCTGGGCAATCCCAAGCACGTGCTGGGCGAGCTGGCCCACCAGCTCAAGAAAGTCGCCGCCCGCAAGAAGCACGACTCGGAGTTCCAGCGCCAGCTGCTGCTCCTGATGTACGAACTGCTGCAGACCGCCGCCGGCGGCCTGAAGGCCCTCGACGCCCACGTCGAGGCGCCCGCCGAGAGCCCGCTGTTCCAGCGCTACCCGCGCATCCTAGAAGAGCCGAAGCTGCTGGCTTTCATCGTCGACAACTTCCGCCTGATGGCGATGGGCAAGATCAACGCCCACGAACTGGAAGGCGTGCTGGAGCAGGAACTGGACGCCATTCACGAGGAGCTGACCCAGCCGGCCAAGTCGCTGCAGAAGATCGCCGAGGCGATGCCGGGCTTCGGCATCCTGGCCGCGGTGCTGGGCATCGTGATGGCCATGTTCTCGGTCTCGGGCGGCGCGGATTCCGGCGAGATCGCCGAGAAGATCGGCGCGGCCATGGTCGGCACCTTCATCGGCATCTTCTTCTGCTACGGCCTGCTCGAGCCGCTGGCCAACATGATGAAGCAGCTGGTCAATTCGGAAGCCTCGACCATGGAAACCGTCAAGGTGGTGCTGTGCACCCACGTGGCCGGCAAGCCGGCCCTGCTGGCGATCGACGCCGGCCGCCGCCTGATCCAGCTGAACACCAAGCCCAGCTTCGCCCAGCTCGAACAATGGATCAACGCCATGGGCGGCGAAGATGAATCGCAGAACAAGCGGCGCCGCACGAGCGACCGCATGACGGGGTAATCGTGGCTGCGCTCAAGAACGACAAGCACGAAGCCACCATCGTCAAGCGCGGCGGCGGCAAGCACGCGCACGACGAGCACGGCGGCGCCTGGAAGGTCGCCTTCGCCGACTTCTGCCTCGCATTGATGGCATTGTTTCTAGTGCTGTGGCTGATTGCCGCGCGAGAACAACAGAATCTCAAGAAAATCGTGCGCGACGCCACCGAGAGCGGTATGCTCGAAGGGCTTGGCCGGAAACCCGAGATCGCTTCCGAGCCGAGCGGCAGTCTGATCGAGCGTTTCGAATTGCCGATGACCGGCAAGAGCAACAGCGACGGACCGGGCGCCCCGAGCGCGCCGCGCGTGGCCTATGAATCCGCTTCCGACCTGGCGGCCTTGTCCAAGGCCCTGGGCGAACTGAGCGCCGAGGCCGGCCTGGCTTCCAACCTGGCCACCGTGGTGACGCCCTACGGCTTGCGGGTGATGCTGCACGACACCGACAAGCAGGGCATGTTCATGCGCGGCAGTGCGCTGCCGACCGGCCGTTTCGCCCGCCTGCTGCGCAAGATGGGTCCCCTGTTCGCCCAGATGAAGAACCAGATGCTGATCGTCGGCCATACCGATGCTTCCCGGTTTGCCGGTCCCGACAGCGGTGGCTACTCCAACTGGGCCTTGTCGACCGACCGTGCGCTGTCGGCCCGGGCCGAACTGCTGGGCGGTGGAATGCGCGCCGACAGCGTGCTGCAGGTGGTGGGCATGGCCGACCGCGGCCCGCTCGACGCCAGGGAACCGCTGGCCGGCGTGAACCGCCGCATCGAACTCCTGATCCTGACCAGCGCCCAGTCGCGCGCGGTGTCGTCGATGTTCGGCACCCCGGCCAAGTCGACCAGCCTGGGCGAGGACCTCTCCGTCAGCATGCCGGACGCGGAGACGCTGGAAGAACTGCGCAAGCAACTGCCGAAGTAAACCATGACGATCCAATCGAAAACCCGAGGTAACCGCATGAAAGTCACCGGCTCGTCCGTCACGACCGTCACGATGGGCACCCAGCGCGTCAGTGTTCCCATCGAGACCGAAGCGCCGGCCGCTCCCGGCGCCGCCCTGCAGTCGGAAGTGCTGAAGCCTGCCGCCGAAGCCATGAAAGCGATGCCGGACTTCGACGCCGCCCGCGTGGCCGAACTGCGCGACCAGCTGGCGCGCGGCGAGCTGCCTTTCGATCCGGCGCGCCTGGCCGGCCTGATCCAGAAATTCCACGGAGGCCGCTGAGATGGCGAAGCTGACCCGCCAGCAGGCCAACGCCCTGCTGCTCGACGGCGTGCACCTGGACGTGCAGGACGGCGCCGCGGTGCACGGCCTGCTGGAACGCCAGTTCGAAGCCGCCGTGCGCCATCGTACGGCCGAGCTGACTACGCTGGCGGAGCAGCTGACGCCCCTGCTCGACGCCATGGAAGCGCGCCGACAGCAGCGCGTGTCGCTGGTGCGCGCCCTGTTCGGGCCCGAAGGCGGCATGGACCAGTTCTTCGCCACCCTGGAAGCGGGCGCGCGCGCCCAGGCCCAGGCGGCCTGGCAAGAGCTGGAAACCATCGTCACCGCCTGCAAGCAAGCCACCACCCGCAACGCCAGCTTGCTGGCCGAGCAATATTCCGTGATGCAGCGCGTGCTGCATGGCGAGGAAGCCATTTATGCGCCCCGCTGATTTCCTGTCCACCCGCGTCGAGCCGCTGGCCCCGACCAGCGCCACCCGTCCGACCGCGCCCATGGGCGGCGCCGGCAGTGGCTTTGGCGCCATGTTCAGCGAGGTCCAGGGCGAAGTGGCCGCTTACATCCAGAACGGCGGCGGCAGTGACAGCGGCGCGAGCGCGCTGAGCGCCGAAGGCGCCCTGCTGCGTGCGCGCGCCAATGGCCTGATCATGGGGGCGGAAGAGTCGGGCGAGGTCGAAGGCGTCGTGCCGATGGGCGGCGCGGCCCTGGAATCGCCCCAGCAGCGTGCGTTTTTGGAAAGTATCGCCCCCTGGGCGCGCGAAGCGGCGGATCAGCTGGGCGTGGCGCCGGAACTGGTGTCGGCCCATGCCGCGCTGGAATCGGGCTGGGGCCAGCGTCCGCTGCGCACCGCCAATGGCGCCTCCAGCCACAACCTGTTCGGCATCAAGGCCGGCAACGGCTGGGACGGCGCGGTGACCGATTCCGCCACCACCGAGTATGTGAACGGCGCCGCGATCAAGACCCGCGAGCGTTTCCGCGCCTATCCGGACGGCGCCAGCGCCTTCCGCGACTATGCCCAGATGCTGATCGACAATCCGCGCTACCGCGGCGCGCTGGGCGTGGGCAACGATGCCCGCGCCTTCGCCCAGGGCCTGGCGCGCGGCGGCTATGCCACCGATCCCGCCTATGCGGCCAAGCTGACCCGCCTGGCCAGCAAGCTCCAGGGACTCAGCGGCGACTGACGGGAAGGTCGACCGGCTCGACCGTACCGGCGCCGCTGACGCGCATGCGCACCACCTGGCCGGAGGCCGCATTGCGCACCCTGACCACGGCGCCGCGGGCGCCGGCGTCGAGCGCCTCCCCCGCCATGCTGACTTCGATTTCCTCGTAACGCGCCACCATGATGACCTGGTCGCCGCGCTTGACCACGATCGGCGCCGTCAGCTGGCTGGCGCGCAGGATCTCGCCGGGGCGCAGGCTGCGCCGGGTGCTCTGGCCGAGGATCCGGGAAGTGTCGCCGACGGCGTCCGGGATATTGGTGATGTCGCGCTTCTCGAGCGTGATGTCGGCGTCGGTGAGGGGCTGGTTGGGACCGACCTGGGCGGCGGTGACCGCCACCTGGGCCGAGATGCGGGCGCGCACCACGAAATCGTGGCGCCAGCCCTTGCCTGCGGCACAGCGGGCGACGAAGCGCATGCGGGCCGGCTGGCGGGTATCGAGCGCCTCGACCTCGACCGGGCCGGCGCAGGGCGGCGCGGGACGGCTGCTCACCACCGACAGCTCGTAGTCGGGGTCGGCGAGGCCGTTGGCCGCGGCGAGCTTGTCTAATTGTATACGGGCAGCCTGCTCTATCTCACCAGTAATTGTTTGTGCATACACGGTTGTGGCGCACAAAAGACAGGTTACAATGATTAGGGTTGCCCTATGGAAAGCAATCATTAGAAAATGTGTCCTGCGAAAAATCACATTGTAAATCACTGCAGTATTCCGACGAAGGATCGCCATGACGATTAATTTCAAAGACGCCCTCGGGGTGCACGCCGACGCGCTGCAGCTGCGCGCGGAACGTACCCGCGTGCTGGCCTCGAACATCGCCAACGAAAGCACGCCCGGCTACACCGCGCGCGACATCGACTTCGCCCAGGCACTGCAGGAGCGCATCGACCAGGAAGCCGGCGAGCCGACCCTGTCGGAAGACGGTCCGCTGTACCGCGTGCCCTTCCACCCCAGCGCCGACGGCAACAGCGTCGAGATCGGCGTCGAGCAGGCCGCGTTTTCGCAGAACGCATCCGATTTCCAGACCAGCCTCACCTTCATCAACATGAAGCTGCGCGGCCTGGCCAAGGCCATCGACGGCCAATAAACAGGATACGCATCATGGGTTTCAAGGATATCTCCAACATCGCCGGTTCGGCCATGGCCGCCCAGACCGTGCGCCTTAACACGATCGCCAGCAACCTGGCCAACGCCAACGCCGTCGCCGGCTCCGAGACCGAGGCCTACCGTGCGCGCAAGCCGGTGTTCGCGGCCATCGTCGGCGAGGAAGGCGTGGCGCGCGTCCAGGTGCTGGACGTGGTGCAGTCGGCCGAGCCGCTGCGCAAGATGCACGAGCCGGACAATCCCCTGGCCGACGCCGACGGCAATGTGTTCTATGCCAACGTCAACGAAGTGGCCGAGATGGCGGACATGATGGCCGCCTCGCGCGCCTTCGAGACCAATGTCGAAGTGATGAGCCGCATCAAGTCGATGCAGGCCTCGCTGCTCAAGCTGGGCGAGAGCTGATCATGGCCACGACCACCAATACCACCAACGGCGCCAACGCCTTCGGGTTCAACAACAACACCCAGGCCAGCGACAAGGTCAAGACCAGCGTCGAGGTCAGCGAGAACAAGGACATGTTCACCAAGCTGCTGGTCGCGCAGATCCGCAACCAGGACCCGCTGGCCCCGTCCGATCCGAGCCAGTTCGTCAACCAGCTGTCGCAGCTGTCCCAGACCGAGGCCCTGCAGAACCTGGCCCAGACCACCAGCGCCAGCGCCAGCATGCTGCAAAGCCTGCAGACCCTGGCCATGGGCGGCCAGGTCGGTTCCGAGGTGTCGGTCTCGGCCAGCCGCGTGCGCCTGGGCGAAGACAAGATTTCCGGCAGCATCCAGCTGGGCGGGATCAGCAGCCTGAGCCACGTCGTCCTGACCGGCGTCGACGGCCAGCAGCACCGCATCGAACTGCCGGCCCACGCCAGCGGCGCGCAAGCCTTCACCATCGACCCGGTCGCGCTGGGCCTGGCGCCGGGCAACTACAGCATTTCGGCGGAAGCCTCGGACGGCACCAAGCCGGCCGTGGAGATCACCGGCCGCCTGGACAGCGTGCGCATGTCCGCGGGCGGCATCCTGCTGCAGGTGGCCGGCATCGGCGACGTCGATCCCGCGATGATCACTGGTTTCAAAGGCAAGCCGTCTGCCCAGGTGGCGGCACATTCCGACAACTAAGCGGACAACGAAAAGGATTCCCCATGAGCTTCAATATCGCCCTCTCCGGCATCCAGGCCATCAACGAGCAGCTGGAAGCGGTCTCCAACAACATCGCCAACGCCGGCACCTACGGCTTCAAGGCCAGCCGCGCCAACTTCTCGTCGGTCTACGCCGGCGAGCAGGCCAACGGCGTCGAGGTGTCCTCGCTGACCCAGAACATCGGCCAGAACGGCAGCCTGCAAACCACCGGCCGCGGCATGGACGCCGCGATCCAGGGCCGCGGCTTCTTCACCACCCGCGACGCCCAGGGCGTGATGAACTACACCCGCGTCGGCATCTTCGCAGCCGACAAGGAAGGCTTCCTGGTCGACGCCACCGGCAAGAAGGTCCAGGGCTACGGCAAGACCGTGGGCGGCGTGCTCGGCACCATGGGCGACGTCCAGATCCCGACCGGCCAGATCCCGGCCGTGGCCAGCACCGAAGTGTCCTACGTCGGCAACCTGTCGGCCGACTGGCAAGTCCCGACCGTGACCCCGTTCGACGCCACCAACCCGTCCAGCTACAACATGGTCAAGCAGTCGGTGGTGTTCGACTCGCTCGGCACCCAGCACACCGTGTCGCAGTACTTCGTCAAGGCCGCCGCGCCGGCCAACACCGTCAACGTGCACTACGCCTTCGACGGCGGCGCCCCGACCGGCACCACCAAGGCCCTGACCTTCAGCGCCACCGGCCAGCTGCCGGCCGGCACCACCCAGGCCCTGACCCTGACCCCGACCAACGGCGCCAACCCGATCGCCTTCGACATCGAATACGACGGCACCACCATGTTCGCCGGCGAAGCCACCACCACCACCAACCGCAGCGACGGCTATGCCTCGGGCAGCTTCGTGGGCGTGGAACTGGCCGAAGACGGCTCGGTCGTCGCCAAGTACAGCAACGAACAGCAGCAGGTGGTCGGCACCCTGGCGATCGCCACCTTCCCGGACGAAGGCGCGCTGGCCTCGATCAGCGACACCGCCTGGGTCGCCAACAATTCCTCCGGCGCGCCGCTGTACAGCACCCCGGGCGTGGGCCTGGCAGGCAAGCTGTCCAAGGGCACCCTGGAAGGCTCGAACGTGGACATCACCTCGGAACTGGTGGGCCTGATGACCTCGCAGCGTAACTACCAGGCGAACTCGAAGGTCATCACCGCCGAGAACCAGATGATGCAAGCCCTGATGCAGGCGCTGTAAGCGAGCAAAGAAGCGCATGGACAAACTGATCTTCACCGCCGTCAGCGGCGCCGAGCGTACGATGCGCGCCCAGCAGGTGCGCGCCAACAACCTCGCCAACGCCGACACGCCGGGCTTCCGCGCCAACATCGAGCTGGCTTCGCAGCTGGGCCTGAAAGGCGTCGGCTACGACGACGTGCACCTGTCCACGATGGAAGCGGACGCCGTCTCGACCCGCGCCGGCGCGGTGCGCGAGACCGGCCGCTCGCTCGACGTGGCCATCAACGGCAACGGCTACCTGGCCGTGCAGTGGGGCGAGGGCGAAGCCTATACCCGCGCCGGCGCCATCGACATCGACGCCAGCGGCGCGCTGTCGGTGCAGGGCCGTCCGCTGCTGGGCGAAGGCGGGCAGATCACCCTGCCCCCGCACACCGCGGTCGACATCGCCGTCGACGGCACGATCTCGGTGATGCCGGAAGGCGGCACCACGATGCAAGTGGTGGACCGCCTGCGCCTGGTGAGCGCGGAGGGGGCCGAACTGACCAAGAACGAGGCGGGCCTGATTGTCTCGCGCGGCGGCGACCCGCTGCCGGCCGACCCAAATGTCTCCGTGCGCGGCCGCGCGCTGGAAGGCAGCAACGTGTCGGCGGTCGAAGAGATGGTGGCGGTGATGAGCCTGAACCGTTCTTTCGAGATGCAGATGAAGCTGTTCAAGGCCAGCGACAGCATGAACGAAGCGGGTAACCGCCTCATCGGCGGCTAAGTCCGTCCTACTGAATAAATAAGGGAGCAAGCATGAATCCAGCAATGTGGATCAGCAAGACCGGCGTGCAGGCGCAAGACGCCAAGCTGCAGGCGATCGCCAACAACCTGGCGAACGTCAACACCGTCGGCTTCAAGCGCGACCGCGTCGTGTTCGAAGACCTGTTCTACCAGGTCGACTCGCAGCCGGGCGCCCAGAACGCCGACAACACCGTGTCGAACGGCGTGCAGCTCGGTAACGGCACCCGCGTGGTCGGCACCCAGAAGGTGTTCACCAACGGTAACCTGCAGACCACCAGCCAGCCGCTGGACGTCGCCATTTCCGGCGCCGGCTTCCTGCAGGTGCGCCGTCCGAACGGCGAGCCGGGCTACACCCGCGCCGGCCAGCTCCAGGTCGACGCCAACGGCACCCTGACCAACGCCCAGGGCCTGCCCCTGGTGCCGCAGATCACCGTGCCGGCCAACGCCACCGCCATCACCATCGGCGAAAACGGCATGGTCTCGGCCACCATCCCCGGCCAGGCCGCACCGACCGAACTCGGCCAGCTGACCCTGACCTCCTTCGTCAACCCGGCCGGCCTGCTGGCCCTGGGCGACAACCTGTTCCAGGAAACCGCGGCAAGCGGGACCCCGAACGAAGGCCGCCCGGGCGACGCCGCTTTCGGCAAGCTCAAGCAGGGCGCGCTGGAAGGCTCGAACGTCCAGGTGGTCGAAGAGATGGTCGACATGATCGCCGCCCAGCGCACCTACGAGATGAACACCAAGGTGCTGTCGGCGGCCGACAACATGCTGCAATACCTCGCAGGGGCTGCACGCTAAATGAAATACCTGACTGCGGCGCTGTGCGCCTTCTTGCTGGCCGGCTGCGCATCGCGCGCACCGGTCGCGGCGACGACGAACGACGACGACCTGGTGCCGATGCAGCGCATGGCGTCGCGTGGCGGCGTGTCCGGCGGCGTGTTCACGGGTGATGCCGTGCCGCTGACCTCGGACAGCCGCGCCTACCGCGTGGGCGACGCGGTCACTGTTATCTTGCAGGAAACCACCCAGGCGAGCAAGCGCGCCGGGACCAGCTTCTCCAAAGGCTCCTCGGTCGGCGTGAGCCCGCTCGGCGCCCTCGGCAAGACCTTCGGCAAGACCGGCATCGACATCGCCGCCGACCGCAGCTTCGAAGGCGACGCCACCAGCACCCAGCAGAACGCCCTGTCCGGCGCGCTGACCGTGATCGTGCAGGAAGTGCTGCCGAACGGCCTGCTGCGCGTGGCCGGCGAAAAGAACCTGACCCTGAACCAGGGCGAGGAATTCGTGCGCCTGAAAGGCTATGTGCGCGCCGCCGACATCGACGCCGACAACCAGGTGTCCTCGCTGCGCGTGGCCAACGCCCGCATCGCCTACTCGGCCAAGGGCGCGCTTGCCGACGCCAACACGCCGGGCTGGCTGACCCGTTTCTTCACCAGCCCCCTGATGCCTTTCTAAGGAAGCCATGATTCGCTTATTTAACGCAGGTCGCGTTGCAGGCATCATCGCGGCTCTTGCCTTCTCCGCAGCCCTCCCCGCACAAGGCGCGCAGGCGCTGCGCAACCTGGTCAGCGTCGAAGGCGTGCGCGAAAACCCGCTGGTCGGCTACGGCCTCGTGGTCGGCCTGAACGGCAGCGGCGACTCGACCCAGGTCAAGTACGCCAGCCAGTCCGTGGTCAACATGCTCAAGCAGTTCGGCGTCAAGCTGCCGGAAGGCGAAGACGCCAAGAACAAGAACGTGGCCGCCGTCATGGTCTCGGCCGTGTTCCCGCCGGGCTACCGCCGCGGCCAGGCGATCGACGTCACCGTCTCCTCGCTGGGCGACGCCAAGAGCCTGCGCGGCGGCACCCTGCTGCTGACCCAGCTGCGCGCGGCCGACAACGAAGTCTATGCGCTGGCCCAGGGCAACCTGGTGGTCGGCGGCCTGAACGCCACGGGAAAAAGCGGCTCGTCGGTCACCGTCAACACCCCGACCACCGGCCGCATCCCGAACGGCGCCATGATCGAGCGCGAGATCGCGACCGACTTCGCGACCCGCCCGCAGATCATGCTGCGCCTGCGCCAGCCGCATTTCGAGACCGCCACCAACGTGGTCGAGGCGATCAACAAGAAGTACGGCCCGATCGCCACCACCGCCGACGGCACCAGCGTGGAAGTCATCGCGCCGGAAAATCCGACCGAGCGCGTGGCCTTCATGGCCAAGCTGAACAATCTGCCGATCGATGCCGGCGTCGAAGTGCCGAAGGTCGTGTTCAACTCGCGCACCGGCACCGTGGTCATCGCCGACGGCCTGCGCGTGAAAGCCGCCGCCGTCACCCACGGCTCGCTCAAGGTGATCATTTCGGAAAGCTCGCGCGTGTCCCAGCCGGGCCCCTTGTCGCGCGGCCAGACCGCCGTGACCCCGGAATCCAAACTCTCCGTCGACCAGGGCTCGGGCCAGATGTTCCGCTGGCCGGCCGGCGCCAAGCTGCAGACCATCATCGACGTGGTCAACAGCCTGGGCGCCTCGCCCGACGACATCATGGCGATCCTGCAAGCCCTGGACCAGGCAGGCGCGATCGAAGGCGAACTGGTGGTGATCTGATGCGCATCGACGGACAACAGCCCATTCCCCTGAACGCGAAGGACGCGGCGCCGGTGGCGCCCGCCGCCGACCAGCCCGACCCGGCATATGTTGCCAAGGCAACCAAGGCCTCGGTCGAGTTCGAGCGCTTCTTCGTCTCCAACATGCTCAAGCAGATGCGCTCCTCGACCCGCGAAATGGCCGGCGAGGACAGCGTATTCAAGGACCGCGTCAACCAGGACATGCAGGACATGGCCGACGACCTGCTGGCCGGCCACCTCGCCGGACAGCGCGCCTTCGGCATCGCCGACGCCATCCTGCGCCAGCTGGTGCCCAACAAAAAAGCCTGAGCGCCCCGGGCCGGAAAAACTTCGGCTCCGCTCCACTTAATATCCGGCAGGAAACGGTCGCCTTACATGGTTAACTGCCTCCAGGACGAATAGCACCATGACGATCATCAATAACGCACTCTCTGGCGCGCTCGCCGCCCAGGTTGCCATTTCCGCCAGCAGCCAGAACATCGCGAACCTGCAGACCAAGGGTTATACGCGCCAGGGCGCGCTCCTGACCGCCGTCGGTCCGGACGCGAGCGGCCGTTCGGCGGGCAACGGGGTGCAGGTGAACTCCCTGCTGCGCTTCTCGGACAATTACAAGAGCCAGGCGATGTGGCGCGCGGCCTCGGAACAGGGCGTGTACTCGCAGAGCCAGCCCTACCTGACGCAGCTGGAGAGCGTCATGAGCGACGAGGACGCCAGCATTTCGGCCGGCATCGACAAATTCTTCCAGGCGCTGAACGCGGTCGCCGGCGATCCGGGCTCGACCCCGCTGCGCCAGCAGGTGCTGACCTCGGCCGGCCTGATGGCCGAGCGCTTCAACGGCCTGAACAACGTCTTCAACGCCCAGCTTAACTCCGTGCGCCAGCAGCGCAGCGCGATCGTCGATTCGGCCAACGCCCAGATCGCCACCATCGCGCGCCTGAACCAGCAGATCATCGAAACCCGCGCGACGGGCGCCTCGGTGTCGGCCCTGATCGACACCCGCGACCAGGCCATCGACGACCTGGCCGGCAAGATGGCCCTGGAAGTGCAGGACAATCCCGACGGCAGCCGCGACATCTCGCTCAAGTCCGGCCAGGCGCTGGTGCTGGGCAGCATGCACGGCAGCCTGAGCGCGGCCGCCACCGCCACCTCGCCCCAGGAATTCCGCCTCGAGTTCGCCGGCACCAGCTACGTGCTGGACGCCAACAAGATGGGCGGCCAGCTGGGCGGCCTGGCGCAGTACGAAACAAATACCCTGCTCAAGCTGCAGGCCGACACTGCGGAACTGGCGCAGCAAGTCGCCACCCGCATGAACACCCAGCTCGCGGCCGGCTTCAAGCCGAACGGCGCCGCCGGCACGCCGCTGCTGGTGTACACCCCGGGCAGCGGTTCCGATATGCTGAAGGTGGTCTCCGGATTCAAGGCCGAGGACCTGGCCTTTTCCGGCGATGGCCAGCCGGGCGATACCGGTAACCTGCAGAAGCTGGTGGCGATCAAGAACCAGTCGGTCACCCTGCCCAACCTGGGCACGATGCTGCTGAGCGACGCCGACACCCAGATCGTGGCCAAGCTGGCCGTGGACAGCCAGCTCAACAAGGCCGCGCTGAAGACCTCCTCGACCGTGCGCACCCAAGCGGTCGACGACTGGCAGTCGACCAGCGGCGTGAACCAGGACGAGGAAGCGGTCAACCTCGTGGAGTACCAGAACATGTATCAGGCGAACATGAAAGTGATTTCGGTCGCCAATGCGCTCTTCGACGCCACCCTGGCGATGATGGGTTAAAGGACAAGCCATGCGTATCGCGACTACCCAGTACCAATCGACGATGAACCAGTCGCTCCAGACGAACCAGGAGCGCATCTCTACCCTGACCCAGCAGATGGCCTCGGGCAAGCGCATCCTCGTACCCTCGGACGACCCGGTTTCGAGCGTGCGCGTGTCGCGCCTGAACCGCGAAGAAGCGACCGTCCAGCAATACCGCGACAACATCAACACGCTCAAGCTGCGCCTGACCAAGTCCGAAGGTTACCTGAGCAACATGACCAACGAGATGATCAGCGGCCGCGACCTGCTGGTCTGGGCCTCGGACGGCGGCAACGCACCGGACGACCTGAAGGCGATGATCAGCCCGCTGACCAGCCTGCGCGACAGCCTGTTCTTCAACGCCAACACCATCGACCAGGAAGGCAACTACCTGTTCTCCGGCACCGCCACCAAGACCGCGGCGATGAGCTTCGACGCCACCCAGCCGGCCGGTTCGCGCTATACCTTCACGGGCAACACCAACGCGCAGAACGTGGTGGTCGGCAACGGCATCACCCAGGCCTCGAACGAGAACCTGCAGGGCCTGGAGCAGCTGCTGAACCAGATCGACAAGACCATCGACACCCTGAACACGCCGGGCGCCTCGGCCAACGATCCCGCCACCCGCAGCGTCCTCACCGCCAACCTGAACGGCTTCGACACCGCGCTCAGGCTGGTCTCGGGCAAGGTCGCCACCATGGGCGGCGTGCAGAACGTGATCGCCAACCTGGACGCCAACCATTCCAACATCAGCCTGTCGAACAAGATGGCGATGACCGATATCGGCCAGCTCGACATGGGCGAGGCCGCGACCGAGCTGAACGGTTATTCGACCGCGCTCCAGGCCACCTACAAAGCGTATAGCCGTATCGGTACGATGTCCCTGTTCGCGGTCCTCTGATCATGGAAGCTACCCTGCGTCCGGCCAACAACCTGGCCCCAGCCAACAACACCAGCGCCACCTCCGGCAGCACCGGCGCCCAGAGCACCGCTGCGACCGGCCGCGCCACCGCGGTGCGTCCGGCGGATCCCGACAGCCGCCTGGTCACCCGCACCCCGGCCAGCCCGGCGCCGCTCAAGCGCGGCATCGACTGGAACCAGAACCTGCAAAGCGAAGTCGCGCGCGCGCAACAAGCGCTCGACTACCTGGAACGCGTGGCCAGCCAGCTGGAAGCGCTCAAGTCCGAGCTCTCGGCCAAGCTGTCCGGCCGCAGCAATCCGGCGCGCCAGATCGAAGCGCGCGCGCGCCAGCTCGGCAACACCCTGGATGCGCGCCGCAACCAGGGCGGCGGCGGCATCGACGCCGACCTCGACTTCAACGACGGCCAGCCGGCCGTGAAGCGCTTCCGCATCAAGGGCATGGACCTCGCCTCGCTGAAGGCCGGCGGCCCGCAGACCCTGGGCTTTTCGGTCGGCAGCGCCGGCGGTCCGCAGCTGGCCGCGAGCATCGAGCCGGGCATGACGCCGGAAGAGATCGCCCAGCGCCTGGACCGCGCCCTGTCGCCGGTCAAGGTCCGCGTCGGCCTGGACAACCAGGGTGAATTGATCTTCAGCACCAACGAGTCCGAGTGGAACGGGGTCAAGGACAGCATCGCCGTGACCGGCCGCGGCCGCGTCGACACGGTCGAGGAAGAACCCCTGCTGGCGCCCCAGGACTGGGAACTCGGCAATGCGGACGCCCTGCGCCAGAGCCTGCGCGAAGTGGTGCTGGCGCTGGCGCGTGTGCGCCGCTCGCAAGAGGCGGCCTCGGCCGCCCTGTCGGCGGCCATGGCGCGCACCTCGCAGCCGGAAGTCCCGAACGACGCCCTGGCCATGGTCTCGGGCGACTTCGCCGCCAGCGCCGCCGGCCACGACTATGCTTCGCTGCTGGCCATTACCTCGGCCCTGACCGGCGTCAACCGCGAAAGAGTGCAGGCCCTGCTCGGCCTGCGCTGATTTTCTCCCAATAAAAAAGCTCCCCCCGCGCTGGCGCGCGGCGGGAGCTTTTCATTGCTGGGGGTGGCGAACCGAAGCTTAGAAGCCGTAGTTCACGCCCACGCTCCAGACGTCGGCCTTGGCGCCGACATCCTTGTCCTTGCCATAACGCTCGTACTCGGCGACCAGGGCGGTGTTCTGGTTCAGCTTGTACTGCATGCCCACGCCGGCGTAGAGGCCGCTGTCCTTGTCCTTGAAGTTGCCCACGGTGGTGTTCAGCTTGCGCTCGCTGTGCTGCACGCCCAGCTTGCCGTAGGCCGACACTTGCTCGTTCACCGGCATGGTGTATTTGGCGGCGACGTAGGTGCCGTAGCCTTCGGTGCTGCCGTTGACGCCGGCGCGCTGGAAGTCGGTCTTGTGGAAGTTGGTCACGCCGGCTTCCACGCCCAGCTTCTCGTCGAAGTTGTAACCGGCGAACAGCTTGCCGTCGGCCTTGTGCGCGTCGACGGTCTGGTTCTTGGCGGTCACGGCCGAGGCGCCGACGTAGGCGCTGCCAGGGGTGTTCTGGGCTTGGGCGGCAGTCATGGCGGTGGCGCCGGCGATCAGGGCGATAATCAGCTTCTTCATAATATTTCCTTCCATTTGTATTGCAACTGTTGCGCAATTCACAGTAAATCGCGTTATGGTCAAGATAGCAGCTAGTTGCTTTTAGAACAGTCGCAAACTCGTAAGAACTGTAACAAAATGAAAGTAAGTGACTATTTAGTCAGATATGTACGTGAACTTACAGACCATTGACATACAGATGTGCGAAGTAGACGCTGCTAATGAAAAAGCCCGCTGCATGCAGCGGGCTTTTTGCTTCGCGAGCCTGGAAGGCTTATGCGCCTTCGCGGCTGGCCTTCTTGCGCTCGTGCTCTTTCAGGAAGCGCTTGCGCAGGCGGATCGATTTCGGCGTGATCTCGACCAGTTCGTCGTCCTCGATGAACTCGACGGCGTATTCCAGCGACATCTGGATCGGCGGCACCAGGCGCACGGCTTCGTCGGTACCCGACGAACGCACGTTGGTCAGCTGCTTGCCCTTGATCGGGTTGACGACCAGGTCGTTGTCGCGCGAGTGGATGCCGATGATCATGCCTTCGTAGACCGGGGTGTTGTGCTCGACGAACATGCGGCCGCGATCCTGCAGCTTCCAGATCGCGTAGGCAACGGCGGCGCCGTCGTCCTGCGAGATCAGCACGCCGTTGCGGCGGCCGGCAAGGTCGCCCTTGGTGTTGTCGACCGGTGCGTATTCGTGGAACACGTGGCTCATCAGGCCGGTGCCGCGGGTCAGGGTCATGAACTCGCCCTGGAAGCCGATCAGGCCACGGGCCGGGATCAGGTACTCGAGGCGGACACGGCCCTTGCCGTCCGATTCCATGTTCTGCAGGTCGCCACGGCGGCGGCCCAGTTCTTCCATCACCCCGCCCTGGTTCACTTCTTCCACGTCGACGGTCAGGTTCTCGTACGGCTCGCACTTGACGCCGTCGATCTCCTTGAACACCACGCGCGGACGGGACACGGCCAGCTCGAAGCCTTCGCGGCGCATGTTTTCCAGCAGAATGGTCAGGTGCAGCTCGCCACGGCCCGAGACTTCGAAGATGGTGTCGTCGTCGGTCGGCAGCACGCGCAGCGCCACGTTGGCCTTGAGTTCGCGCTCCAGGCGCTCACGCAGCTGGCGGCTGGTGACGAACTTGCCTTCGCGGCCGGCCAGCGGCGAGGTGTTGACCATGAAGTTCATGGTCAGGGTCGGCTCGTCGACGGTCAGCATCGGCAGCGCTTCCGGGGTGTCCACGGCGGTCACGGTCACGCCGATGCCGATGTCCTCGATACCGTTGATCAGCACGATGTCGCCGGCGACGGCTTCTTCCACCTGCACGCGCTCCAGGCCCTTGAAGTTCAGCACCTGGTTGATGCGGCCCTTGATCGGGTTCTTGTCGTCCTGGCCGTTCACGACCAGCACGTCCATGCCCGGCTTGACGCGGCCGCGGTTGATGCGGCCGATGCCGATCTTGCCCACGTAGGACGAGTAATCCAGCGAGGTGATCTGCATCTGCAGCGGGCCGTCCGGGTTGTCGTCACGCACCGGCACGTATTTCAGGATCGCGTCGAACAGCGGCTTCATGTCGCCGCCGCGCACGCTTTCGTCCATGCCGGCGTAGCCGTTCAGGCCCGAGGCGTAAACGATCGGGAAGTCCAGCTGCTCGTCGGTGGCGCCCAGCTTGTCGAACAGTTCGAAGGTCTGGTTGATCGCCCAGTCGGCGCGCGCGCCCGGACGGTCGATCTTGTTGACGACCACGATCGGCTTCAGGCCCAGGGCCAGCGCCTTGCGGGTCACGAAGCGGGTCTGCGGCATCGGGCCTTCCTGGGCGTCGACCAGCAGCAGCACCGAGTCCACCATCGACAGCACGCGCTCGACCTCGCCGCCGAAGTCGGCGTGGCCCGGGGTGTCGACGATGTTGATGTGGGTGCCTTCGTACTCGACCGCGCAATTCTTCGACAGAATCGTAATGCCGCGTTCCTTCTCGAGGTCGTTCGAGTCCATCACGCGGGTGTCGACCGCCTGGTTTTCACGGAAGGTGCCCGACTGACGCAGCAGCTGGTCCACGAGCGTGGTCTTGCCGTGGTCAACGTGGGCGATGATTGCGATATTACGAATCGCGCGTTTGGTGTTTGACATGTGTTCTCGAGAAGTTGCGTGTTGTACGAAAGTGTACGAGTGCTGCCGATTACTGAAACCGACTAGTATAGCACGGATCCAGGCTCTTCTAAATGGAGCGCCGGAAAAACCGTGGAATTTCAAGAGCTTGCCGGGCTGTCTATCCGTGTTGACAGACAGGGCCCGGCTCAGCATGGCCGCCCTTTGTGACGGCCTGATGACTTCGGTTTATGCCGCCTGGGCGGTGGAGATCAGGCGTTCCGGGGCCAGGATGGCGTATTCCCCCAGCTGCCCCGTGCCCAGCAGGCGGCCGTCGTGGTAGACGCGCACCCTGCCCTGCTCCTCCGGCACCGCGACCGCTTCCTTGCCCAGCGCCAGGCGCTGGCCCTGCAGGAAGCGCTTGGCCAGCTCGGGCGTGAGCTCGAGCGCCGGGAAAGTCGACAGCAGCGCATCGACCGGCTTCAGGAGCGACATCGGGTCCGGATGGGCCAGCAGGTCCTCGAGCGTGATCATGTCCTGGCCGGCCAGGCTGCCGACTTCCACGCGGCGCAGCGCGTTCAGGTGGGCGCCGCAGCCGAGCGCGGCGCCGATGTCTTCGCCCAGCACGCGCACATAGGTTCCCTTGCTGCAAGTCACCAGGATCTTCAGGAAAGGCGCCGTGTACTCGACCAGGGCCAGGCCGTGGATCGTCACCGGGCGCGCGTCGCGCTCCAGGGTGATGCCTTCGCGCGCGTACTCGTACAGCGCCTTGCCGTCGCGCTTGAGCGCGGAATACATGGGCGGCACTTGCAGGATGGGACCGCGGAAACGCGCCAGCACGGCCTCGATCTGCTCGACCGTGGCCTCCACCGGCAATTGCTCGACGACCTCGCCTTCGGTGTCGCCGGTGGTGGTCATGATGCCCAGGTGCACCGTCGCTTCATAAGTCTTGTCGGCTTCCAGCAAGTCCTGGGAGAACTTGGTGGCTTCGCCGAAGCACAGCGGCAGGAGGCCGGTGGCGAAGGGATCGAGCGTGCCGGTGTGGCCGGCCTTCTTGGCGTTGAGGACACGCTTGGCCTTGATCAGGGCGTCGTTGGACGACAGGCCGACCGGCTTGTCGAGCAGGAGGACGCCGTCGACCAGGTCGCGCGGCTTCTTGACGGGGCGGGAGTTCACTCTGCGTCCGCGTCTTCGTCGCGGTCCGCCGGTGCGGAATCGGCGGCGCGGGTGGCGTTGGCCTTCTCGATCAGCGCCGACATGGCCAGGCCGCGCGAGGTCGAGATGTCGTGCACGAAGTGCAGCTGCGGCAAGGTGTGGATGTGCAGGCGCTTGCCGAGCTGGTTGCGCAGGTAGCCGGCGGCCTTGCTCAGGCCTTCCAGGGTCTGCTTGACCTCTTCCGGGCTGTCCTTGAGCAGGGTGAAGTAGACCTTGGCGTGGGCGTAGTCGGGGGTCAGCTGGACTTCGCTCAGGGTGACCATGCCGACGCGCGGATCCTTCAGTTCGAAGGCGATCAGTTCCGACAGGTCCTTCTGGATCTGGTCGGCAACGCGCAGGCCGCGCGAGGGGATGCTTTTGCTGTGTTTTGCCATGATGTTGCTTGTGTGTGTTGTTCTTGTGGTGTTCTGCTGGAGCTGTAGAGCGCTTCTTCCTCACCCCGCAGCTTTAGCACGTCATCCCGGCGAAGGCCGGGATCCAAGTTTGCTCGCGTACCAATATGTTTGAAGCTAATGGCAGCGCAATGAGCTTGGGTTCCGGCCTTCGCCGGAACGACGGTCTCTGGGACGAAGGTGTACGCGTACGGCGGGAGCCTGGCGCCCTAAAAACAAGGGCCAGGCCCCCGCGGCATTCGCCGCGAAGCGCCCTGGCCCCATGGTACGCCAAGTGCGTAAATTACAGCGTACGCGCCACTTCCTGGACTTCGAACACTTCCAGGGTGTCGCCAACCTGGATGTCGTTGTAGTTCTTGAGCGACAGACCGCACTCGAGACCGGCGCGGACTTCCTTCGCGTCGTCCTTGAAGCGCTTGAGCGAGTCGATCTCGCCGGTCCACACGACGATGTTGTTGCGCAGCAGGCGGACCGAGGAGGTACGCTTGACCACGCCGTCGGTGACCAGGCAGCCCGCGATCGCGCCGACCTTCGACACCAGGATGACCTGGCGGATCTCGACCTGGCCGGTGACGTGCTCGCGCTTCTCCGGCGCCAGCATGCCCGACAGTGCCGTCTTGATCTCGTCGATCGCATCGTAAATGATGCTGTAGTAACGGATGTCGACGCCGTTGGCTTCGGCCAGCTTGCGCGCCTGGGCATCGGCACGGGCGTTGAAGCCGATGATGACCGCTTTCGAGGCCACCGCCAGGTTGACGTCCGACTCGCTGATGCCGCCGACCGCCGCGTGGACGATCTGGACGCGCACTTCCGAGGTCGACAGCTTCTGCAGCGAACCGACCAGCGCTTCCTGCGAACCCTGCACGTCGGTCTTGACGATCAGCGGCAGGTTCTTGACTTCGCCTTCGGCCATCTGGTCGAACATGTTCTCCAGCTTGGCGGCCTGCTGCTTGGCCAGTTTCACGTCGCGGAACTTACCTTGACGGAACAGGGCGATCTCGCGCGCCTTGCGCTCGTCCGCCATGACCATGGCTTCTTCGCCGGCGCTCGGCACTTCGGTCAGGCCCTGGATCTCGACCGGAATCGACGGACCCGCTTCCGAGACCGACTTGCCGTTCTCGTCCAGCATCGCACGGACGCGGCCGAAGGACGAACCCGCCAGCACGACGTCGCCGCGCTTCAGGGTGCCCGACTGCACCAGGATCGTCGCCACAGGACCGCGGCCCTTGTCGAGGCGGGCTTCGACCACCAGGCCGCGCGCCGGCGCTTCGACCGGTGCGGTCAGTTCCAGCACCTCGGCCTGCAGCAGCACTTGCTCCAGCAGGTCGTCGATACCCGTACCGACCTTCGCCGACACCGGGACGAACGGCGAATCGCCGCCGTATTCTTCCGGCACCACGCCTTCGGCCACCAGTTCCTGGGTGACGCGGTCGGGGTTGGCGCCCTGCTTGTCGATCTTGTTGATCGCCACCACCAGCGGCACGCCGGCCGCTTTCGCGTGGGCGATCGCTTCCTTGGTCTGTGGCATCACGCCGTCGTCCGCCGCCACCACCAGGATGACGATGTCGGTCGCTTTCGCGCCGCGGGCACGCATCGCCGTGAAGGCCTCGTGACCCGGGGTATCCAGGAAGGTGACCATGCCGCGCGGGGTGTCCACGTGGTAGGCGCCGATGTGCTGGGTAATGCCGCCGGCTTCGCCCGCGGCGACCTTGGCGCGGCGGATGTAGTCCAGCAGCGAGGTCTTGCCGTGGTCGACGTGGCCCATGACGGTCACGACCGGCGCACGCGGCTTGGCCTCGAACTCGGTGTGCTCGCCCTGGTCGGCCAGCAGCGCTTCCGGATCGTCCACGGCCGCGGCGAAGGCCTTGTGGCCCATTTCCTCGACCACGATCATCGCGGTTTCCTGGTCCAGCACCTGGTTAATGGTGCACATCTGGCCCAGCTTCATCAGCTGCTTGATGACTTCCGACGCCTTCACCGACATCTTGTGCGCCAGTTCGGCCACGGTGATGGTTTCAGGCACGTGCACGTCCTTCACGATCGCCTCGGTCGGCGCCTGGAAGTTCGATTCGCGGTCGTCGCCATGGCCACGGCGTCCGCCGCGGCCGCCACTGCGCCAGCCGTCGCGTCCACCGGCGCCCGCGCCGGCGCCGCCGCGCGTCTTCACGCTCGGGCCGCCGCGCTTCTTGGCGTCGTCCGACCAGGTCGACGACACATTGGCCGACTTGATCGATTTCTTGTCGCCCGGCTTCTTGTCGCCCGGCTTGGCTTCGGCCGGCTTCTTGTCCGCAGGCTTGTGCAGGGTGCCGGTCGCGGCCGGAGCAGCTGCCGGAGCAGCCGGCTTGACCGGTTCCGGCGCCTTGATCACGCGGCGCGGCTGGCTCATCATGAGCTTGATCTGGGCCACTTCGTCGGCCACGGCCTTGCGTGCGCGCTCGGTGGCGGCAGCGCGCTCGGCGGCTTCCTTGGCGGCCTCTTCGGCGCGCTTCTTGGCTTCGTCGGCGTCGCGCTTGGCTTTTTCGTCAGCTGCGGCGGAGTCCGCCTTGGCGGCGCCGGCGCTGGCCTGGGCTGCGGCAGCAGCGGCCTGGGCGGCGGCTTCACGCTTGGCCTGCTCGGCCGCTTCGCGCTTGGCCTGCTCTTCCGCAGCCTTGGCCTGGGCCGCCTCTTCGGCCTCCAGCTTGGCCAGGCGTTCCTGCTTCTCGCGCAGGTCGGCTTCCTGGCGCGCGATCAGCTCTTGCTGGCGGCGCGCCTCTTCCTCGCGACGAGCCTGCTCGGCGGCGTCGATCACCGGCTCGGCTGGCGCCGCCGGCTTGGTGGTGACCAGGTCGTCGCGCTGCACGAAGGTACGCTTCTTGCGCACTTCGACCTGGATGGTGCGCGATTTGCCCGACGCGTCAGCCTGCTTGATCTCGGTGGTTTCCTTGCGGGTGACCGTGATCTTTTTCTTTTCACCAGTTTCGCCCGCGCCATGGGTACGGCGCAGGTGGTTCAGCAGCTTGTCCTTATCATCTTTCGACAATGGATCTGACGTCGAACTTTTCTCGACGCCGGCCGAGCGCAGCTGCGTCAGCAGCAGGTCTGCAGGCATCTTCAGTTCGGTGGCAAATTGGGCTACGTTGTTACTCGCCATTCAGTCCTCTTTTCTTTGTGTCGCTGAGATGATAAAGATTTGCAAATTATGCCTTGGCCGTTTCTGCCAGGCTCCAGGCCTTCGCCTGCAGCGCCTTGGCGCGGTCATCATATTTGCTGTCGACCAGCTTCATCTCGTCGTCGGTCACATCATTGAATTCGTTGTTGATCAGGTCACGGGCACGGTCCGACGACAGCGCCAGGATGGCGCCGAATTCGTCATAGGCGAGTGCCGCGAAGGCTTCGACCGTCTTGATGCCAGCCAGGCCGAGCTTGCCGGCGGTGGTGCGGTCCATGCCTTCCAGGTTGACCAGGGCTTCTTCCATGCCCTCGAGGCCTTCCTCGGAAGCGATCGCTTCGGTCACCAGCGCATCGCGGGCGCGAGTACGCAGTTCGTTGACGGTATCTTCGTCGAACGATTCGATTTCCAGCATTTCGGAGATCGGGACGTAAGCGATTTCTTCAAGGCTCGAGAAGCCCTCTTCCACCAGGATGTCGGCCACTTCCTGGTCGACGTCCAGCTTTTCCATGAACAGCACGCGGATCGCGGCGGTTTCCTGGGCCACCTTGTTGGCCGATTCCTCGGCCGTCATGATGTTGATCTTCCAGCCGGTCAGCTCGGAGGCCAGGCGCACGTTCTGGCCCGAACGGCCGATCGCGATCGCCAGGTTTTCTTCGTCGACCACCACGTCCATGGCGTGCTTTTCTTCGTCGACCATGATCGACGAAACGTTCGCCGGCGCCAGCGCGCCGATGACGAACTGGGCCGGATCGTCCGACCACAGCACGATGTCCACGCGCTCGCCGCCCAGTTCGCCGGTCACGGCCTGCACGCGCGAACCGCGCATGCCGACGCAGGTGCCGATCGGGTCGATGCGCTTGTCGGCAGTGTAGACCGCGATCTTGGCGCGGACACCCGCGTCACGTGCGGCCGATTTGATCTGCAGCAGGCCTTGTTCGATTTCCGGCACTTCCAGCTCGAACAGCTTCATGATGAATTCCGGCGCGGTGCGCGACAGGATCACCTGCGGGCCGCGCATATTGCGGTCCACGCGCAGGATGTAGGCGCGGACGCGGTCGCCGATGCGCAGGTTTTCCTTCGGGATCATCTGGTCGCGCGGCAGGCGCGCCTCGATCTTGCCGGACTCGACGATGGCATCGCCGCGCTCCATGCGCTTGATGGTGCCGGTCACGAGCGAGTCGCCGCGCTCCAGGAAGTCTTGCAGGATCTGTTCGCGCTCGGCGTCGCGCACGCGCTGCAGGACGACCTGCTTGGTGTCCTGGGCGAAGCGGCGGCCGAACTCGACCGACTCGATCGGTTCTTCGATGTATTCGTCGACTTCGATGTCCGGAATCTGTTCCTTGGCTTCGAAGTGCAGGATTTCCTGGTCGGGCAGCTGCAGGCCGGCTTCGTCGGGAACGACGTGCCAGCGGCGGAAAGTCTCGAATTCGCCGGTGTCGCGGTCGATCGACACGCGAATGTCGACGTCGCCTTCGTAGCGTTTTTTCGTGGCTTGCGCCAATGCGAACTCAAGCGCTCCGAAAACGACTTCCTTGTCGACGTTCTTTTCGCGCGCGAGCGCATCCACCAGTAACAAAATTTCGCGACTCATGCTTTGCGACTCCTAAAATCCACCTGCGGCACCAGACGTGCCTTGTCCAATTCGGCCAGCGTAAATTCCAACAACGCCGAACCATCTTTATTTTCAAATTCCAAACCGACCTTGTCGCCTTCGACGCCGCGCAGGATGCCCGTGAAGGTCTTGCGATTGGCGGTGCCGGGCATCGGAGTGCGCAGCTTGACCGTGCATTCATGTCCCGCGAAGCGCGCAAAGTCGGCCAGCGTACGCACCGGGCGATCGAGGCCCGGCGACGAAATTTCCAAACGTTCGTAATCGACGTTCTCGACGGTGAGCACGTGCGACAACTGGTGGCTGACCGTGGCGCAGTCCTCGACCGTGATCGGGCCCTTCTCTTCCACGACGTCAGCCGGAAAATCGATATACACGCGCAGGATCCCGCGCTCGCCCCGTTCCACGTCAACGAGTTCGTAGCCGAGGCCACTGACTGTCTTGGCGATTAATTCAAACTGCTGCACGGCACTTCTCCAGGGCTTTAAAACGATTTACCAAAAAAAAAATGGGCATCTGCCCATCTTTTTGTATTCACAACCCAACCAGATGAAAGCACTTGCACCAAGAACATAAATGGGAAGAACTTTGATTAGGGAGCAAATTATAACGCTTTCCAGCTTCTCTCGCAATCGCCCCTGCCAAAATGATCAGCAAGTGAGCAGCTATACAACAGTTGGCAGGGTGACCACAGTGGGCAGATCGCATTCTACGGCGTTTGCGCTTCGAATGCTCGGCGCGCGCAGTTTATTTGCGCGCGCCAAGACCGAAAAGCTCAGCCGCGGCGGCCGCGGCGCGGCAGGCCGTGCTCCGAGCCGCGCGGGCCTTGGCCGCCACGGCGCCCG
>NZ_JAGKSG010000053.1:0-26129 GCF_018119385.1 Massilia sp. AB1
TGACAACGTGTCGATCACCGTCAAGCTGATCGCTCCGATCGCGATGGAAGAAGGTCTGCGCTTCGCAATCCGCGAAGGCGGCCGTACCGTCGGCGCCGGCGTGGTTGCCAAGATCATCGCCTAATAAGCGATGTAAGAGGGAGGCGCCAATGCCTCCCTCGAACAGCATTGCCAGCATACGCGCGTGTGCTGTATAATGCTGGATTCAGCGAGAAGTTTTCGTAGGGGTGTAGCTCAATTGGCAGAGCGTCGGTCTCCAAAACCGAAGGTCGCGGGTTCGATTCCCTCCGCCCCTGCCACCGAATCTGGCGCCTGGCGCCGAAAGAAAAAGTATGTCGAACCAATCCGTGCAAACTGTCAGCACCTCGAATGACAAGTTCAAGGTCGCCCTGGCGGTGGTTGCTGTGATTGCAGGTGTGGTCGGGTTCTTTTACCTGACCGGCCAGAACAAACCAGCCTTGGTCGCCGCCGGCGCCCTCTTGGCTGGTTTAGTTTTTGCTGTCCTGCTTTTGTGGACCTCCGCTACCGGTCGCGATTTCCTGAGCTTCGCCAAGGAATCGGTGCGTGAAACCAAAAAGGTTGTATGGCCGACCCGTCGGGAAGCCACCCAGATCACCGGCATCGTATTTGCCTTCGTGGCTGTGATGGCGATTTTCCTGTGGGGCACGGATAAATTCCTCGAATTCCTGTTGTACGACGTGATCCTGGGTTGGAAATAAACATGAGCGAAAACCAAGACAAGGTGCCGGGCGACGTCCCGGCACAAGACGCTTCCGCTCCCCTGAGTGTTCCGGTCAGCAACAAGCGCTGGTACGTCGTGCACGTCTACTCCGGCATGGAAAAGAGCGTCATGCGCGCCCTGACCGAGCGCATCGAGCGTGCGGGCATGCAGGAGCAGTTTGGCCAGATCCTGGTGCCGACCGAGGAAGTCGTCGAAATGCGCAACGGCTCGAAGGCCGTTTCCGAGCGCCGCTTCTTCCCGGGCTACGTCCTCGTCGAAATGGAAATGACCGACGAGACCTGGCACCTGGTTAAGAACACCAGCAAGGTCACCGGCTTCATCGGTGGCAAGTCGAACAAGCCGACGCCGATCCCGGCGCGCGAGATCGACAAGATCATGCAGCAGGTCCAGGAAGGCGTCGAAAAGCCGAGGCCGAAGGTCCTGTACGAAGTGGGCGAGCAAGTGCGTATCAAGGAAGGCCCCTTCACCGACTTCAACGGCAACGTCGAGGAAGTCAACTACGAAAAATCGAAGGTGCGTGTCTCAGTCACCATCTTCGGCCGCGCGACTCCGGTGGAGCTGGAGTTCGGGCAGGTAGAGAAAGTATGACCCCTTGCGGGAAAGAGTTAAGCGAAGCTTCGCGTCGCGAAGCGCAGCGGTACTCAGTCCCCAACAAATCAAATACAACGCTTTAATCGGAGCGTCGCAGCAGCAAGGCGGAATCCGGTAAGAGGAGCCCCGCCGAGCGAGTAGTCGCGGTGGGGCGCTACTACTCAAGTCAAGATAGGAGCCATTCATGGCAAAGAAAATCATTGGCTTTATCAAGCTGCAAGTTCCGGCTGGTAAAGCAAACCCATCCCCTCCGATTGGCCCGGCACTGGGTCAGCGCGGCCTGAACATCATGGAATTCTGCAAGGCGTTCAACGCCCAGACCCAGGGTTTCGAGCCGGGCATGCCGATTCCGGTCGTGATCACCGCGTTCGCCGACAAGTCCTTCACCTTCGTGATGAAGACCCCGCCGGCAACCTACCTGATCAAGAAAGCCGCTGGCATCACCAAGGGTTCGCCGAAGCCGCATACCGACAAAGTCGGTTCGCTGACCCGCGCCCAAGCTGAAGAAATCGCAAAAACCAAGCAGCCGGACCTGACCGCCGCCGACATGGACGCAGCAGTGCGTATCATCGCTGGCTCGGCACGTTCGATGGGCATCACGGTGGAGGGTGTGTAATGGCTAAGCTGTCCAAGCGCGTCAAAGAAATGAAAGCAAAAGTGGACCGTAACAAGGTCTACGCGTTCGACAACGCTGTGTCGATCGTCAAGGAATTCGCCACCGCCAAGTTCAACGAGTCGATCGACGTCGCCGTTCAACTGGGCGTGGACCCGAAGAAGTCGGACCAGGTCGTCCGCGGCTCCGTCGTGCTGCCAGCTGGCACCGGCAAGACCGTGCGCGTTGCTGTGTTCGCTTCGGGCGACAAGGCTGAAGCTGCTAAAGCAGCCGGCGCCGACATCGTCGGCATGGAAGACCTGGCAGAACGCGTCAAGGCCGGCGACATGCCGTTCGACGTGGTCATCGCTTCGCCGGACACCATGCGTATCGTCGGTACCCTGGGCCAGATCCTGGGCCCGCGCGGCCTGATGCCGAACCCGAAGGTTGGCACCGTGACCCCGGACGTGGCTGGCGCCGTCAAGAACGCCAAGGCCGGTCAGGTCCAGTACCGTACCGACAAGGCAGGTATCATCCACGCCACCATCGGCCGCAAGTCGTTCAGCGATGAACAACTGAAGTCGAACCTGGTTGCGCTGATCGACGCCCTGAACAAGGCGAAGCCGGCAACCTCGAAGGGCGTGTACCTGCGCAAGGTCGCGATCTCGTCGACCATGGGCGCTGGCGTCCGCGTCGACCACGCTTCGATCGCTGCTTAAGCTGTAAAGAATCAAGACCCCGCAGAACAGTGCGGGGCGCATCTTTGGGCTGTCGAGACAAATCACCGTTTCGGCAGGCAATCAAAGACCGTTGGGCCGAAGGCAGAGGTTGAGCCGGAGGTTAATAGACCACCCAACGCAGATGGTGTACCCGAACAAGTTTTGTAGTCCACGCTGCGTGAGTTCATCCGCGTTAGATTGACTTCTTAACTTCGGACGCCGTGTTCGAACCGATGTGAACAATGTTGTTCGCATCATTTAAGGAGATTGACCGTGGGTCTTAATCTGAATGACAAAAAGGCCGTCGTCGAAGAGGTAAGCGCGAAAGTTGCAACCGCGCAGACCATCGTCGTGGCTGAGTACCGTGGCATCCAGGTTGCTCACTTGACCAAACTCCGTGCAGCCGCACGTGCCCAGGGCGTCTACCTGCGTGTTCTGAAGAACACGCTGGCTCGTCGCTCGGTTGAGGGCACGCAGTTTGCCGCGCTGGCTGATTCCATGACCGGTCCGCTGATCTACTCGATCTCGGACGACGCCGTTGCAGCAGCGAAAGTCATCAACGACTTCGCTAAAACCAACGACAAGCTGGTCGTGAAAGCTGGTAACTACGCTGGTAAGGCACTGGATGTCGCCGGCGTGACCGCGCTGGCAAGCATCCCGAGCCGTGAAGTCCTCATCGCCCAGCTGCTGGGCGTTATGCAGGCACCGGTGTCGGGCTTTGCACGAGTTCTGGCTGCAGTCGCAGCACAAAAAGGCGAAGGCGCCGCTGCTCCGGCAGCGGAAGCCACCGAAGCGTAATCGCTTCGGTCCTTTCTGTTCAAGTAGAACCAATCCTGTAGTACACACACAATATATTTGGAGTTTCAAATGGCAATTAGCAAAGAAGAGTTCCTGGACGCAGTTGGCGCAATGTCGGTCATGGAACTGAACGACCTGGTCAAGGCTTTCGAAGAGAAGTTCGGCGTGTCGGCAGCTGCAATGGCAGCACCGGCAGCTGGCGGCGCCGCTGGCGGCGCAGCTGCTGCTGAAGAGCAGACCGAGTTCAACGTTGTTCTGTCGGAAGTCGGCGCGAACAAGGTCGGCGTCATCAAGGCCGTCCGCGAAATCACCGGCCTGGGCCTGAAGGAAGCCAAGGATCTGGTCGACGGCGCACCGAAGACCGTGAAAGAAGCCCTGCCGAAAGCTGACGCTGAAGCCGCTAAGAAGAAGCTGGAAGAAGCTGGCGCCAAGGCCGAGCTGAAGTAATACAATCGCTCCGGGCACTGTTCGCAGTGCCCAGCGTAGGAGTCAAAGCTTGCGGATCTCGTCGGAAGGCGGGAAAAGCGGCTTTGGCTCTTTTGTCGTCCCTGCGCCAAACGTCCGCTCCATGCGTTGTGCGTAGCAAGCAGTACCAGGCAGTACCGCAGCACAGAAATATCGTATCACAGCAGTTCGGTGTCCTTTTCATCTGGCGTGAAAGTTCGAGGCTTCAGGCCTTGCATGTGGTTTTAGTGTCGTAGAGCAACCACTGGCAATTCCTGAATTCTCATCCTTTCTGTCACTCACGGAGTGTCCATGCACTACTCATTTACTGAGAAGAAGCGCATTCGCAAGTCGTTCGCGAAGCGCGCCAACGTTCACAACGTTCCCTACCTGCTGGCTACCCAGCTGGAATCCTACGAGAACTTCCTGCAAGCAGACTCCGTCCCCTCCGTCCGGAAGAACGAAGGCCTGCAGTCGGCCTTCACCTCGATCTTCCCGATCGTGTCGCACAACGGTTTCGCACGCCTCGAATTCCTGTCCTACGTTCTCGGCGACCCCGCGTTTGACGTGAAAGAGTGCCAACAGCGTGGCCTGACCTTCGCGTCGCCGCTGCGCGCCAAGGTGCGTCTGGTGATCCTGGACAAGGAATCGCCGACCAAGCCGGTCGTCAAGGAAATGAAAGAGCAGGAAGTCTACATGGGCGAACTGCCCCTGATGACCACCAACGGCTCCTTCGTGATCAATGGCACCGAGCGTGTCATTGTCTCGCAGCTGCACCGTTCGCCGGGCGTGTTCTTCGAACACGACCGCGGCAAGACGCACTCGTCGGGCAAGCTGCTGTTCTCGGCCCGTATCATTCCTTACCGCGGCTCGTGGCTGGACTTCGAGTTCGACCCGAAGGACATCCTGTTCTTCCGCGTCGACCGCCGCCGCAAGATGCCGGTGACGATCCTGCTGAAGGCCATCGGCATGACGCCGGAACAGATCCTGGCGAACTTCTTCGTCTTCGACAACTTCACCCTCCGCAATGAAGGCGGCGAGCTGGAGTTCGTGTCCGAACGCCTGCGCGGCGAAGTCGCGCGCTTCGACATCGTCGATCCGAAGTCGGGCAAGACCATCGTGACCAAGGACAAGCGCATCAATGCGAAGCATGTGCGCGACATCGAAGCCGCCGGCATCAAGACCATCTCGGTGCCGGAAGACTACCTGCTGGGCCGCGTGCTGGCTCGCAACATCGTCGACCAGGACACCGGCGAGATCATCGCCAACGCCAACGACGAGCTGACCGACGAACTGCTGGGCAAGCTGCGCGACGCCAGCGTCACCGACATCCAGACGCTCTACACGAACGACCTGGACCAGGGCGCCTACATCTCGCAGACCCTGCGCACCGACGACACCGCCGACCAGACCGCCGCCCGCGTGGCCATCTACCGCATGATGCGTCCTGGCGAACCGCCGACCGAAGAATCGGTGGAAGCCCTGTTCAACGGCCTGTTCTACAGCGCCGAGCGCTACGACCTGTCGGCCGTGGGCCGCATGAAGTTCAACCGCCGCATCGGCCGCGACGAACTGACCGGCGACATGACCCTGTCGAACGACGACATCCTGGCCGTGATCAAGATCCTGGTCGAGCTGCGCAATGGCCGCGGCGAAGTCGACGACATCGACCACCTGGGCAACCGCCGCGTGCGTTGCGTCGGCGAACTGGCTGAGAACCAGTTCCGCGCCGGCCTGGTGCGCGTCGAGCGCGCCGTCAAGGAACGCCTCGGCCAGGCCGAAGCGGACAACCTGATGCCGCACGACCTGATCAACAGCAAGCCGATCTCGGCCGCGATCCGCGAATTCTTCGGTTCGTCGCAGCTGTCGCAGTTCATGGACCAGACCAACCCGCTGTCGGAAGTCACCCACAAGCGCCGCGTCTCGGCTCTTGGACCGGGCGGCCTGACCCGCGAACGCGCCGGCTTCGAGGTGCGCGACGTGCACCCGACCCACTACGGCCGCGTGTGCCCGATCGAAACGCCTGAAGGCCCGAACATCGGCCTGATCAACTCGCTGGCTCTGTACGCCCGCCTGAACGAATACGGCTTCCTGGAAACCCCGTACCGCAAGGTCGACGGTTCGAAGGTCACCGACAAGATCGAATACCTGTCGGCGATCGAAGAAGGCCGCTACATCATTGCCCAGGCAAACGCGAAGATCAATGACGAAGGTCAGCTGATCGACGAACTGGTGTCGGCGCGTGAAGCAGGCGAAACCATCCTGGTCTCGCCGGAACGCATCCAGTACATGGACGTGGCCCCGGGCCAGATCGTGTCGGTCGCAGCTTCGCTGATTCCGTTCCTGGAGCACGATGACGCGAACCGTGCACTGATGGGCGCCAACATGCAGCGCCAGGCCGTGCCTTGCCTGCGTCCGGAAAAAGCCGTCGTCGGTACCGGCATCGAGCGCACCGTGGCGGTCGACTCGGGCACCACCGTGCAAGCCCTGCGCGGCGGCGTGGTGGACTACATCGACGCGGGCCGTGTGGTCATCCGCGTCAACGACGACGAGGCGCAAGCCGGCGAAGTCGGTGTGGACATCTACAACCTGATCAAGTACACCCGTTCGAACCAGAACACCAACATCAACCAGCGTCCGATCGTGCAAGTGGGCGATCGCGTGGCACGCGGCGACGTCATCGCCGACGGCGCCTCGACCGACCTGGGCGAACTGGCACTGGGCCAGAACATGCTGGTGGCCTTCATGCCGTGGAACGGCCTGAACTTCGAAGACTCGATCCTGATCTCGGAAAACGTGGTCAAGGACGACCGCTACACCTCGATCCACATCGAGGAACTGAGCGTCGTCGCACGCGACACCAAGCTGGGCGCGGAAGAAATCACCCGCGACATCTCGAACCTGGCCGAGAACCAGCTGGCTCGCCTGGACGAGTCGGGCATCGTCTACATCGGCGCCGAAGTGCAAGCCGGCGACGTGCTGGTCGGTAAGGTCACCCCGAAGGGCGAGACCCAATTGACCCCGGAAGAGAAGCTGCTGCGCGCAATTTTCGGTGAGAAAGCGTCGGATGTAAAAGATACCTCGCTGCGCGTGCCTTCGGGCATGGTCGGCACCGTCATCGACGTGCAAGTGTTCACCCGCGAAGGCATCCAGCGTGACAAGCGCGCCCAGCAGATCATCGACGACGAGCTGAAGCGCTACCGCCTGGACCTGAACGACCAGATGCGTATCGTGGAAGGCGACGCCTTCCAGCGTCTCGAGCGTATGCTGGTCGGCAAGGTCGTCAACGGCGGTCCGAAGAAGCTGGCGAAGGGCGCCGCGATCACCGCGGAATACCTGGCCGACCTGGACAAGTTCCACTGGTTCGACATCCGCCCGGCGGACGACGACACCGCGAACGCGCTGGAAGCGATCAAGGAATCGATCAACGAGAAGCGCCACCAGTTCGACCTGGCCTTCGAAGAGAAGCGCAAGAAGCTGACCCAGGGCGACGAGCTGCAGCCTGGCGTGCAGAAGATGGTCAAGGTCTACCTGGCCGTCAAGCGCCGCCTGCAGTCGGGCGACAAGATGGCGGGCCGCCACGGTAACAAGGGTGTGGTCTCGCGTATCGTGCCGGTGGAAGACATGCCGTTCATGGCCGATGGCCGTCCGGCAGACGTCGTGCTGAACCCGCTGGGCGTTCCGTCGCGTATGAACGTCGGCCAGATCCTGGAAACCCACCTCGGCTGGGCTGCCAAGGGCCTGGGCTGGCGCATCGGCGAGATGCTGGCTGCACAAGCGAAGGCGCAAGACCTGCGTACCTTCCTGGGCAAGATCTACAACGAAACCGGCCGCAAGGAAGACCTGGACAGCTTCAGCGATGAAGAAATCCTGAGCCTGGCGAGCAACCTCAAGAACGGCGTGCCGTTCGCGACCCCGGTGTTCGACGGCGCCCACGAAGACGACATCCGCCGCATGCTGGACCTGGCGTTCCCGGACGACATCGCTGCCCACCTGGGCATGACCCCGTCGAAGAACCAGGTCACGATGTTCGACGGCCGCACCGGCGAAGCTTTCGAGCGCAAGGTGACCGTGGGCTTCATGCACATGCTGAAGCTGCACCACCTGGTCGACGACAAGATGCACGCCCGTTCGACCGGCCCGTACTCGCTGGTGACCCAGCAGCCGCTGGGTGGTAAAGCCCAGTTCGGCGGCCAGCGCTTCGGTGAGATGGAGGTGTGGGCACTGGAAGCGTACGGCGCATCGTACGTGCTGCAGGAAATGCTGACTGTGAAGTCGGACGACGTGAACGGCCGTACCAAGGTGTACGAGAACTTGGTCAAGGGCGATCACGTGATCGACGCGGGCATGCCGGAATCGTTCAACGTGCTGGTCAAGGAAATCCGCTCGCTGGGTATCGACATCGATCTCGAGCGCAGCTAAGCAGGCCAGCACGGCCGCCAGCCTTCGGGCCCGGCCTGCACCCTCAAGACCGTCGTTCCCGCGCAGGCGGGAACCTAAGTTCGGTGATCAGCCGAAAACTTGGATCCCCGCCTGCGCGGGGATGACGGTTTCAAGGGTAGTGGGACGAGCAAGCACCGGCGAAAATCGGTGAGAAGCTGGCGGTAGTAGTAGTAAGTAAAGAATTCAATCACCTGGAGTGATAAATGAAAGCACTGCTCGATCTATTCAAGCAAGTTCAGCAAAACGAGAGCTTCGACGCCATCAAGATTGGCCTGGCGTCGCCTGAAAAAATCCGTTCGTGGTCCTTCGGCGAAGTCAAGAAGCCGGAGACCATCAACTACCGTACCTTCAAGCCGGAGCGCGATGGCCTGTTCTGCGCCAAGATCTTTGGCCCGATCAAGGACTACGAGTGCCTGTGCGGCAAGTACAAGCGCCTGAAGCACCGCGGCGTGATCTGCGAAAAGTGCGGCGTGGAAGTGACCCTGGCCAAGGTGCGCCGTGAGCGCATGGGCCACATCGAACTGGCTTCGCCGGTCGCCCACATCTGGTTCCTGAAGTCGCTGCCGTCGCGTCTGGGCATGGTCCTGGACATGACCCTGCGCGATATCGAACGCGTGCTGTACTTCGAAGCATACGTCGTGACCGATCCTGGCATGACCCCGCTGAAGAAGTGCCAGATCATGTCGGAAGACGACTACGCCGCCAAGTACGAAGAGTACGGCGACGACTTCACCGCATTCATGGGCGCCGAAGGCATCCGTGAACTGCTGCGCTCGATCGACATCCACCGCGATGCCGAAGCCCTGCGCGTCGAGCTGAAGGAATCGAAATCCGAAGCCAAGATCAAGAAATACGCCAAGCGCCTGAAAGTGCTCGAGGCGTTCCAGCGCTCGGGCATCAAGCCTGAGTGGATGATCATGGAAGTGCTCCCGGTCCTGCCGCCGGAGCTGCGTCCGCTCGTCCCGCTGGATGGCGGCCGTTTCGCCACCTCGGACCTGAACGACCTGTACCGCCGCGTCATCAACCGTAACAACCGCCTGAAGCGCCTGATGGAACTGCGCGCTCCGGAAATCATTACGCGTAACGAGAAGCGCATGCTGCAGGAAGCGGTTGACTCGCTGCTGGACAACGGCCGTCGCGGCAAAGCGATGACCGGCGCCAACAAGCGTCCGCTGAAGTCGCTGGCTGAAATGATCAAGGGTAAAGGCGGCCGTTTCCGTCAGAACCTGCTGGGCAAGCGCGTCGACTACTCGGGCCGTTCGGTCATCGTGGTGGGTCCGCAGCTGAAACTGCACCAGTGCGGCCTGCCGAAGCTGATGGCCCTGGAACTGTTCAAGCCCTTCATCTTCAACAAGCTGGAACTGATGGGTCTCGCGACCACCATCAAGGCCGCCAAGAAGCTGGTCGAAGTGCAGGAGCCGGTGGTCTGGGACATCCTGGAAGAAGTCATCAAAGAGCACCCGGTCATGCTGAACCGTGCGCCGACCCTGCACCGTCTCGGTATCCAGGCGTTCGAGCCGGTCCTGATCGAAGGCAAGGCGATCCAGCTGCACCCGCTGGTCTGCGCGGCGTTCAACGCCGACTTCGACGGTGACCAGATGGCAGTCCACGTCCCGCTGTCGATCGAAGCGCAGATGGAAGCCCGCACCCTGATGCTGGCTTCGAACAACATCCTGTTCCCGTCGAACGGCGAGCCGTCGATCGTCCCGTCGCAGGATATCGTGCTGGGTCTGTACTACGCGACCCGCGAGGCGATCAACGCCAAGGGCGAAGGCATGATGTTCCCGGACGTGTCGGAAGTCATCCGTGCGTACGACAACAAGGAAGTCGAACTGGCGACCCGCATCACCGTGCGTATCGTCGAGTTCCCGAAGAACGCCAATGGCGAATTCGAGCAGACCCTGACCCGCTACGAGACCACCGTTGGCCGTGCGATCCTGTCGGAGATCCTGCCGAAGGGCCTGCCGTTCTCGGTGCTGAACCGTCCGCTGAAGAAGAAAGAGATCTCGAAGCTGATCAACACGTCGTTCCGCAAGTGCGGCCTGCGTGCGACCGTCGTCTTCGCCGACAAGCTGATGCAGTCGGGCTTCCGCCTGGCGACCCGCGCCGGCATCTCGATCGCCGTGGACGACATGCTGATCCCGGACGTCAAGAAGGGCATGATCGCGACCGCCGAAGCGGAAGTGAAGCAGATCGAGCAGCAGTACGCTTCGGGTCTGGTCACTGCCGGCGAGCGCTACAACAAGGTCGTCGACATCTGGGGCAAGACCTCGGACGAAGTCGGCAAGGCGATGATGGACCAGCTGAAAGTGGAACCGGTCACCAAGCGTGACGGCACCGAAGGCACCCAGGAATCGTTCAACGCGATTTACATGATGGCCGACTCGGGCGCCCGTGGTTCGGCAGCCCAGATCCGCCAGCTGGCCGGTATGCGAGGCCTGATGGCCAAGCCGGACGGCTCGATTATCGAGACGCCGATTACCGCGAACTTCCGCGAAGGCCTGAACGTTCTGCAGTACTTCATCTCGACGCACGGCGCCCGTAAGGGTCTGGCCGACACCGCGCTGAAGACCGCGAACTCGGGTTACCTGACCCGCCGCCTGGTCGACGTGACCCAGGATCTGGTGGTGATCGAGGACGATTGCGGCACCAGCAACGGCACGCTGATGAAGGCGATGGTCGAAGGCGGTGAAGTCATCGAAGCGCTGCGCGACCGTATCCTCGGCCGCGTCGCGGGCCAGGACGTCGTCAATCCGGAAACCCAGGAAACCGTGTACGAAGCCGGCACCCTGCTGGACGAAGACATGGTCGAAGAGATCGAGCGCCTCGGCATCGACGAAGTGAAGGTCCGCACCCCGCTGAACTGCGACACCCGCTACGGCCTGTGCGCCAAGTGCTACGGCCGCGACCTGGGCCGCGGCATGCTGGTCAACAGCGGCGAAGCAGTCGGTGTGGTGGCGGCGCAGTCGATCGGTGAGCCGGGTACCCAGCTGACCATGCGTACCTTCCACATCGGTGGTGCGGCATCGCGTGCGGCAGTGGCCTCGTCGGTCGAAGCCAAGTCGAACGGCACGGTCCGCTTCACCGCGACCATGCGTTACGTCACCAACGGCAAGGGCGCGCAGATCGTCATCTCGCGTTCGGGCGAAGTGCTGATCACCGACGACCACGGCCGTGAGCGCGAGCGCCACAAGGTGCCGTACGGCGCGACCCTGATCGTCAAGGACGGCATGGCGGTGAAAGCCGGCGTGGCCCTGGCAACCTGGGATCCGCTGACCCGTCCGATCATTACCGAGTACGCCGGTACGATCAAGTTCGAGAACGTGGAAGAGGGCGTCACCGTCGCTCGCCAGGTGGACGAAGTGACCGGTCTGTCGACCCTGGTCGCGATCGATCCGAAGCGCCGTGGTTCGGGCAAGGTCCTGCGTCCGCAGGTCAAGCTGCTGAACGACGAAGGCCAGGAAGTGAAGATCGCCGGCACCGAACACGCCGTGACGATCGGCTTCCAGGTCGGCGCGCTGATCATGGTGAAAGACGGCCAGCAAGTGTCGGTGGGTGAAGTGCTTGCACGTATCCCGACCGAATCGCAGAAGACCCGAGACATTACCGGTGGTCTGCCGCGCGTTGCCGAGCTGTTCGAAGCACGTTCGCCGAAGGATGCGGGCATGCTGGCGGAAGTCACCGGTACCGTCGCCTTCGGTAAAGAAACCAAGGGCAAGCAGCGTCTGGAAATCACCGACATGGACGGCAACAAGCACGAGTTCCTGATTACCAAGGACAAGCAAGTGCTGGTGCACGACGGCCAGGTGGTGAACAAGGGCGAGATGATCGTGGACGGCCCGGCCGATCCGCAAGACATCCTGCGCCTGCTGGGTATCGAAGCGCTGGCTCGCTACATCGTGGACGAAGTGCAGGACGTGTACCGTCTGCAGGGCGTGAAGATCAACGACAAGCACATCGAGGTGATCGTTCGCCAGATGCTGCGTCGTGTTCAGATCACCGATGCAGGCGACACCGACTACATCGTCGGCGAGCAGGTCGAGCGTTCGGAACTGCTGGAAGAGAACGACAAGGTCAACGCCGTCGGCAAGCTGCCGGCACAGTACGAAAACGTGCTGCTGGGTATTACCAAGGCATCGCTGTCGACCGACTCGTTCATCTCGGCCGCATCGTTCCAGGAAACCACCCGCGTGCTGACCGAAGCCGCGATCATGGGCAAGCGCGACGGTCTGCGCGGCCTGAAGGAAAACGTGATCGTCGGCCGCCTGATCCCGGGCGGTACCGGTCTGGCATTCCACCGCGCCCGCAAAGAGAAGGAAGTGTGGGAAGCGGAAGAGCGCCAGGCGCTGCTGCAGCAGGAGAAGGCCAACATGGCTGCCGAACTGCAGGCGATGGAAGACCAGCAGGCTGCTCAGGCTCAGGCCGAGCACCATGGCGACGGCGAGTAATCGTCTTAGCTGCTCATGAGAACGGCGCCCTCGGGCGCCGTTTTTTATTTCCGGCTAACAGATGCTCCCACCGATGTTTTTCCCGGTGCGAAGGTCGAAACCGAAATTACAGCTGTACTCGCCTTTTTCGCTCCGGATGCATGAAAGATTTTGCTCGTCCCGCCAGCGCACACGAGTACCGCTGCCTTCGGTGCAAACGTCGTGACGATCCGGCCCAATCGCGTCGAACAGGTCCCTAGCCGCGCGGCCACTAATCGAGAACAACACTTTCCGATCCTTCGGGCTTGGAGCAACCGGATCGCCCAAGCCGCCGCCGTAGATCCTGTAGACCCCCGAAAACGGCTTGTGTCGCGACAGGCCATCATTTGCCAGGACGGCTGATCCACATCCCGATACGATCAATAAGCCGAAGACTACTTTGCGCATTCATGTCTCCTTGAACCGGGGATGCTTTCACATCCCCAATAAAATCCGGTTTACAGGATAATTCTATCCAGTATACTGGACGCATGGACATCAACCATCTTATCGCGTCGCGTATCCGCCAACTTCGTGATGCGCAAGACTTGTCGTTGGCGGCGTTGGCCGAACGCAGCGGCGTCAGTCGTTCCAATATCTCGCTCATTGAACGTGGCGAGAGCAGCGCCACGGCAACGGTGCTGGACAAGCTGAGCGCAGCCCTTGGGGTGACAGTGGCCTCCCTTTTCGAGAGAGCGGACGAAGCCCCGGCCCCCGTGTCGCGTGCCGCGGACCAGCCAGTTTGGACCGATCCCGCTTCCGGCTATGTACGCCGCAATCTGTCTCCTCCCGCCGATTCGCGCATACAGCTGGTCGAAGTCAACTTCCCACCAGGCCAGCGCGTGTCCTACGAAACCGCCGCACGCGACGTCGACGTTCAACAGCAGGTGTGGCTGATCGAAGGATCGATGGAGCTTACGGTCGGGGAGTCGCATTGGATGCTGTCCGCAGGCGACTGCCTGGCCATGCACCTCGACCAGCCGATCACCTATCACAACGCCACCGACAAGCCAGCGCGCTACCTCGTGGCGCTCGTCAGCCAAGCCCACAAACCTCCAAGGAGAAACGCATGACGACTACCCTTGCCGTACGCCGGATCGGCGCAAGCGAAGGAGGCGAACGCATCGACAGTCTGACCGACCTCCTGCTCGATTGCGTCGGAGGTGGCGCCTCGATCAGCTTCATGTTTCCGCTGGAGCGGGACAAGGCCCGGGGTTTTTGGCAGAACGTGATCGACGGCGTCAGGCGCGGCGAACGTACTCTCGTTGTCGCCGAGGATGACGAAGGCCGCATCGTCGGCACCGTCCAGATGATCACCTCCATGCCCGACAATCAGCCTCACCGCGCCGACATTGCCAAGCTGCTCGTGCACCGCCACGCTCGCCGCGGTGGAGTAGGGCAGCAGCTGATGCTGGCCATCGAAGACGAAGCCCGCAAGCAGCAACGCACGGTGCTCGTGCTGGATACTGCCAGCCCGGAAGCCGAGCGCCTGTACGAACGCATGGGATGGCAGCGCGTCGGCGTCATTCCGAACTATGCGCTGATGCCCGATGGCGTACTGTGCGCGACCACCTATTACTACAAGCAGCTCTGACCAGAGACCATGACCGCATTCCCGACCCTGATCATCATCGACATGCAGCATTGCATGGCCATCCCTGAAGCAGGCCAGCGCAACAACCCACAAGCCGAAACCAGCATCGCCAGCCTGCTCGCCGTCTGGCGCGCCGCCAAAGCCCCAATCGTCCACGTCCGCCACATCTCGCGCAGCCCAGGCTCGGGCTTCGCCCCCGGCCAGCCCGGCGCCGCCTTCCAGCCAGCCTTCGAGCCACGCCAAGGCGAACACGTGGTCGAGAAAAACGTCCCCGACGCCTTCATCAACACCGGCCTGGAACGCTGGCTGCGCATCCGCGGCCTCGAGAAGCTGGTCATGGTCGGCGTCAGCACCAACATCTCCGTCGAAGACAGCGCCCGCTCCGCAGGCAACCTGGCTTTCAGCACGACGGTCGTCTCCGACGCCACTTTCGCCTTCGCCAGGCGCGACCACGCCGGCACTTGGCGCAGCGCCGACGAGGTCCACGCCATGTCCCTGTCCAACCTCGACGGCGAATACGCCGCCATCACCGACACCCGCACCCTGCTGGCCACCCTGGAGCGCCAAACCACCTCGTAAAGACGGCAAAAAACCACACTGTTGTATGCATTCCTCAATTTGCCCAGCAGTACGCCCCCTGACAGACAGGACTGTTATGATGCCCAGATTAGAAAATTAACAGTCTGGTCTTTCTGTCCACACGAGCACGATGCCCTGGCCCTACGACGCTGCAGCGAGCCTTGCCACCATGTCCCACATGGAAGCGCAGATGCGCGCCCACGCCTGGGAATCGACCCCGCTCGGCCCCACCAGCGCCTGGCCGCAAAGCCTGAAGAACGCCGTCCGCACCCTGCTCGACATGCGCCTGCCGGCCTACCTGGCCTGGGGCGGGCACTTCACCCAGTTCTTCAACGACGCCTATGTGCCCATCCTCGGCGACAAGCATGTCGACGCCCTGGGCAACGACGCGCGCGTCACCTGGTCCGAGATCTGGCCCACCATCGGCCCCATGTGGCACAAGGTGCTGGAGGGCGAATCGACCGGCTCCGAAGGCTTCTCGCTGACGATCAACCGCTTCGGCTACGACGAAACCGTCTACTTCAACTACTCGTACAGCCCCGTCTACGGTGACGCCGGCCGTCCCGAAGGCGTCCTGGTGACCTTCGTCGAAACCACGAAAGCGGTCCTGAGCGAGCGTCGCCACGCCTTCCAGCTCAAGCTGGCCGACACCCTGCGCCGCGAGACCGAGTTCGACCCGATGCTCAAGGCGACCATCCGCCTGACCAGCGAATACTTCCTCGGCTCGAAAGTCTCCTACGTCGAGATCGACGAGCAAAGCCGCACTTTCCAGGTCAAGGAAGAATGGAAGGACGGCGTCGAAACCGGCGGCGCCCAGGCCAGCTTGCCGCTCGCGGTGCTGTCCGAGGCCCAGCTCGACCAGCTGCGCGCCGGCACCACCCTGTGCGTGACCGACGTCGCCACCGATCCCGCCTGCACCGCCGTGGCGCCGCAATGCCTGGCGCTCGGCATCCATTCCGTGATCGTCATCCCGCTCAAGGACGGGAACAAACTGGTCGGCTGCGGCTTCCTGTACAAGGACCACGCCTACAACTGGACCGACGACGAGCGCACGCTGGCCGAAGACCTGGCGCGCCGCACCTGGGAAGCGCTGCGCCGCATCCGCGCCGAGGAAGCGCTGCGCGAAGAGACCCGTCTGCTCGAGCTGCTCAATCGCGCCGGCAGTGTGCTCGCCTCGACGCTCGACCTGGACACGCTGCTGCAGGCGGTCACCGACGTCGCCACCGAGCTGACCGGCGCCGAATTCGGCGCATTCTTCTACAACGGCCGCAACGAGCAGGGCGAAGCCTATCTGCTGTACACCCTGTCCGGCGCGCCGCGCGAAGCCTTCGAGAAGCTGGGCCAGCCGCGCCCGACTGCGGTGTTCGGCCCCACCTTCCGCGGTGGTCCGCCGATCCGCAGCGACGACATCCGCAAGGACCCGCGCTACGGCAAGATGGGGCCGCACCACGGCATGCCGAAGGGTCACCTGCCGGTGGTCAGCTACCTGGCCGCGTCGGTGACCTCGCGCTCGGGCGAGGTGCTGGGCGGCCTCTTCTTCGGCCATCCGCAGCCGAACCGCTTCGACGAGCGCACCGAGCAGATGATTACCGGCTTCGTGTCCCAGGCCGCGGTGGCGATCGACAACGCGCGCCTGTACGACCTGGCGCAGCGCTCGGCGCGCGAGCGCGAAGGGCTGCTGGCCAGCGAGCGCGCCGCGCGCGCCGAGGCCGAGCGCCACAACAAGATGAAGGACGAGTTCCTGGCCATGCTGGCGCACGAGCTGCGCAATCCGCTGGCGCCGATCACCAATGCGGCCCAGCTGCTGCGCATGCCGAGCGTGGACGAGAACCTGCGCAGCAAGGCGACCAATATCATTTCGCGCCAGGTGCGCCACATGACCGAGCTGGTGGACGACCTGCTGGACGTCTCGCGCGTCACGCGCGGCCTGGTCAAGCTCGAACTCGAAGCGCTCGACCTGAACGAGGTCGTGCGCGCCGCCGTCGAGCAGGCGCGCCCGCACATCGAGGCCAAGGCCCATACCCTGAGCGTGGAGGCGCCCGCCAGGCCGGTCGCGGTGGCGGGCGACCGCACGCGCCTGGTGCAGGTGCTGGTCAACCTGCTCAACAACGCCGCCAAGTACACGCCGGCCGGCGGCAGCATCCAGCTGCGCCTGGAAGCGGGACTGGAAGAGGCGCGCGTCACCGTCATCGACAACGGCAGCGGCATCGATCCGCAACTGCTGCCGCACGTGTTCGACCTGTTCACCCAGGGCGAGCGCGCCCCGGACCGCTCGCAGGGCGGCCTGGGCATCGGCCTGGCGCTGGTCAAGAGCATCGTCCAGATGCACGCGGGCCAGGTGGAGGCGCACAGCGATGGCCTTAATACGGGCGCCGCGGTCTCGGTGCTGCTGCCGCTGGCCGACGCCGCGCCGCTGCACGGTCCGGGACGCATCCGCCACGCGCCGGGCAGCGGGGTGCCGCGCGTGCTGACCATCGTCGACGACAACGCCGACGCGGTGCAGTCGCTGGCGGTGCTGCTGCGCGCCCAGGGGCACACGGTCAAGGTGTTCGAGGATGCGGTGCGCACCCTCGCGTCCACCGAGCTGGGCGGCACCGAAGCCTTCATCCTCGACATCGGCCTGCCCGACATCACCGGCTACGAGCTGGCGCGCCGCCTGCGCCGCGACCACCCGGACGCCACTTTCATCGCCCTGACCGGCTACGGCCAGGCGCGCGACCGCGACCTGTCGAAGCAGGCCGGTTTCGACCATCACCTGGTGAAACCGGTGGAGATCCGCGCGCTGTCCGACATCCTGGCCCAGCTGCCGGTGCGTGGCTCGGCACCGGGCAAGGATGAGACAGGTTTGATGATGCCAGTTGACAATGTTGCAGTAACTCCGCAATATTGAAATCCTGACATCACATTAGCCTGATTCGTGTCCCGAAAGAAGAACAGCCGCCAGTGGGCGCGGCTCCGGATCCTATGTTCCGGTGGCCTGCACCTGATGACGATCATTCCCGATGCCCTGGAGCTGGTACGCGAGCTGATTCCCAACAGCGCGTCCCAGCTGTTCCTGCACGCTCCCCGCGCGCCGGAAGAGGTGCAGGAAGCGACCGTGCTGGGCGTGCTGCCGCCGCCGAACGGCTATTTCTACGGCGATGCCGCCAATTTCAGCAGCGTCGCCCCGGGCGAGGCGCGCGCCCGTGCCGCCCATGTGCTGGCAGTCCAGCTGGGCAGCAATGCGGCGCCCCTCGGCACCGTCACCCTGCTGCGCGACGAGGGCCCGGCCTTCGACCAGGATGACGAGGAAGACCTGGGCCGCGTCGCCAACTACTTCGAATACGCCCTGCGCAACGCCGACAGCGCCGGCGCCGGCCTGTCCGGCGTGATCGAGGACGAGGCCATGCTGTTGTCCACCATCGGCGGCGACATCCTGTTCCTGAGCGACTCGGCGGGCGCGCTGCTCGACCTGCTGGCCTCGCAGGAACAGCAGGTGTTCGACCGCCGCAGCCTGCCGCCGTTCTGCCTGCGGATGGTGGAATCGGTGGTGCACGGCGAGCGCTATCCCTGGCGCCTGCCGGCCGGCACCCTCGACCTGGCCGGCGGCGTGCTGGAAGCGCGCGCGCAGTGGATGAGTTCCGGCGGCCAGGACGCCATCCACAGCCGCACGGTCGGCATCTTCCTCAAGTACGTGGTCCCGATGCCGCTGCGGATCTGGCGCGCGCTCGGCAGCGTCGAGCTGTCGCCGCAGCAAATGGAAGTGGCGTTCTGGATGGGCCTGGGCGGCGGACGCGACGCCGCGCGCTCGCGCATGGACGTCAGCGACGCCGTGCTGCGCGACTGCGTGAAAGCCGTCTACGAGAAGTTCGGCTGCACCTCCGAAGCGGGCCTGCTGGCCATCCTGCGCCCGTCCGTCTCGCGCATGTGATCTCCCTGGTGGACGGGCCCGCCGTCCACCGTTGTAAAGCCCCCCACACCCCGCCTTTTGGAACACCCCCCACCCGTGGGGATGGTCTACACTTCATTGGCTTTTTATCATCTCTATGAATCTCTTCGAGGAGGATGTCATGAACTTTCGATGGATGAGCGCTGTACTGCTGGGCGCCGCTTGCACCGTAGCCAACGCTGCCGACACCAAGGTCACGCTGAAGATGGCCACCGACAAGGGCGATGGCGCCGAGGTCGGCACCGTGACCATCAGCGAGACCAAGTACGGCCTGGTGTTCACGCCCCAGCTGTCCAAGCTGCCGCCGGGCCTGCACGGTTTCCACGTGCACGAGAACGGCAGCTGCGCCGCCAACCAGAAGGATGGGAAAACGGTGCCGGCGGGCGCCGCCGGCGGCCATCTCGACCCGGCCGCCACCAAGCGTCACGGCGCCCCATGGGGCGACGGGCACCTGGGCGACCTGCCGGCACTCACGGTCGACGACAAGGGCAACGCGGGCAACCCGGTCCTGGCGCCGCGCCTGAAGCTGGCGGACGTCAAGGGCAAGGCCCTGATGGTCCATGCCGGCGGCGACAATCACGCCGACCACCCGTCGCCCTTGGGCGGCGGGGGAGGCCGCATGGCCTGCGGAGTGATTCAGTAAGCCATCCCTAGCTGATCGGGGATGAAACAAAATTTCACATATAAGGCATTTTTGAAATGAAATTTCACAAGCTGATGGCGACGGCACTGCTGTTCGTCGCCCTCGACAGCCGTGCATCCCTGATCCACCACTACGATCTGAACAATTCGCTGGCCGACAGCCAGGGCGGTAAGTCGCTCGTCGCGCATGCCGGCGGCCAGCTCGGAGCCACCGGTTACGCCTTCGGTCCGAACCAGGGCCTGACCCTGAACGAGACCCTGGGCGGCACCTACACGATCGACATGGTGTACCGCTTCGACGCCTTCAATCCGTTCAACACCTACACCCGCATCCTCGACTTCAAGAACCTGGCGAGCGACACCGGGTTGTACGCCTTGTCCGGCAAGTTCAACCTGTACAGCTACGGCGCGGCGGGCGGCAAGGCCGAAGCGGGCAAGGACACCCGCCTGACCATCACGCGCGACAGCGACAAGAACTTCAAGCTGTACCAGAACGGCGACCTGATGTTCAGTGTGCAGGACATCTATTCCTATGCCGACTTCACGGCGACTGCGATGCACTTCTTCCGCGACGATGGCGGCGAAGCGGGACGCGGCGCGGTCGACTACATCAGCATCTACAACCACACCATGACCGGCGCCGAGGTGAAGGAGCTGCAACCGCCGCAGGCCGTCGACCTGCCGGAACCCGGCTCGCTGGGCATGATGGGCGGCTGCCTGGCGATGTTGGGCTGGATGGTCCGCCGCCGCAACACCAAGGCCTGAGGCTTATTCTTCTTCCGAAGGCGGCAACGCGACCTGGGGCACCTCGGTCGCCTGCGCCGCGATGAACCCGGCGAGCGCGCCCGACAGATCGTCGACCACGCGCTTGCCCCACGCTTTCTCCATCAGCCGGTACTGCTGCTCGATCAGCGGCGCGATCTGGTCGACCAGCCGGTCTCCCTTCTGCGCCAGCCGCACCATCACGCGGCGCTGGTCCGCGGCCATGCGGCTGCGCTCCACCAGCCCCAGCTCTTCCATGCGCGCCAGCATGCCCGCCATGCTCGGGCTCAGGATCTGGCACAGCTCGCACAGTTCGCGCGGCTCCAGCTGCTCGTGTTCGTCCAGCGCGCGCAGGATACGCCACTGCTGCTCGGTCACGCCGAAGTGATTCAGCACGGGGCGGAAATGCGACATCAGTGCGTCGCGCGCCTTCAACAACAGCTGGGGTAGATTACGGTGGGTGATCCGGCCGGGCACGGCGACTCCTTCGACAGTATCGGCGATTCGCCTTGACTGGCTAACATATTAGTGATTAACTGCGAACATGTTAGTGAATTCTGGATTCACTGCGATGCTCTTTCAGGTGCGACAACGATCGTGATTATCCGAGACCGGCCCTCAGGGCTCAAGCTCTTCCTGCTCCTGCGCGGCTCCATCCTGCCGCGCATCCTGCCTACCCTGGTGGTCAACATCGTGGTGGCGCTGCTGGTCACCTGGTCGCATGGCGACCTGTGGGACCTCAAGATCACGCTCACCACCATTCCTTTCACCCTGATCGGCCTGCCGGTCGCGATCTTCCTGGGCTTTCGCAACAACTCGGCCTACGACCGCTTCTGGGAAGGGCGCAAGCTGTGGGGAGAGCTCGTGCTGCGCAGCCGTAACCTGGCGCGCCAGTGCCTGGGCCTGATCGAAGGGGAGGGCGAGGCCCGCGCCAGCCACGGCCTGGGCGACGTGCGGGTGCGCATGATCCTGCGCGCCATCGCTTTCGTCCATGCCCTGCGCGACCAGCTGCGCCAGCAGGCACTCGATCCCAGGGTCGCCGGCATGCTGCGGGCCCAGGAGTTCGCGCAGGCCCAGCATGCGGCGAACCGTCCCGACTACCTGATGCAGCGCATGGGACAGGACCTGCGCCAGTGCCTGGCCGAGAAGCGCATCGATCCCTGCCTGGCCGCCAGTATCGACGCCACCCTGTCCGCGATGACGGCCGCCGCCGCGTCCTGCGAGCGCATCAAGAACACGCCGGTGCCGTTCTCGTATTCGCTGCTGCTGCACCGCACCGCCTACATGTACTGCTTCCTGCTGCCTTTCGGCCTGGTCGACACCATCGGCTTCATGACGCCGATCGTGGTGGCCATCGTGGCCTACACCTTCTTCGGCCTGGATGCGCTCGGCGACGAGCTGGAAGAGCCTTTCGGCACCGAGCCCAACGACCTGCCCCTGGACGCCATGTGCCGCGCGATCGAGATCGACCTGCGCAGCGCGCTGGGCGACGAACACCTGCCGCCGCCGCTGGCGGCGGTCGATTACTGCCTTACCTAAGCCCGATCCGACGGAGACACCATGCATCACGACGACCACGTTCAACAAGACCGCATCCGCCTGCCGCTCCTGCGCGAGCGCATCACCACCGCAACCGAGGCGGCCGCATGGATCAGGGATGGCATGACCGTCGGCATGAGCGGCTTCACCCGCGCCGGCGACGCCAAGGCGGTGCCGCTGGCGCTGGCCGAACGCGCGCGCACCGAACCCCTCAAGATCACCCTGATGACCGGCGCTTCGCTCGGCAGCGACATCGACAGCACCCTGGCGCAAAGCGGCGTGCTGGCGCGCCGCATGCCTTTCCAGGCCGACCCGGCGCTGCGCGCGGCGATCAACCGCGGCGAGGTGATGTTCGTCGACCAGCACTTGTCCGAAACGGTGGAACTGCTGCGCACGCGCCAGATCGCACCGGTCGACGTGGCCGTGATCGAAGCGGTGGCGATCACCGAGACCGGCGCCATCATCCCGACCACCTCGGTCGGCAACAGCGCCAGCTTCGCGATCCTGGCCGAGAAGGTGATCGTGGAGATCAACCTGAGCCAGTCGCCGGCGCTGGAAGGCCTGCACGACATCTTCATCCCCAAGCACCGCCCGCGCCGCGAGCCGATGCCACTGATGAACGTGAGCGACCGCATCGGCACGAGCGCCATCGCGATCCCGCCGGAAAAGATCGTCGCCATCGTCCTGACCGAGAAGCACGACAGCGCGTCCACCATCCTGCCGCCGGATGCCGGGACGGCCGCCATCGCAGGCCACCTGACCGGTTTCTTCAACCAGGAGATCGCGCAGGGCCGCCTCACCGAGCGCCTGATGCCGATCCAGGCAGGCATCGGCACCATCGCCAACGCGGTGCTGGCGGGCTTCGTCGGCGGACCGTTCCGCAAGCTCACGATGTATTCGGAAGTGCTGCAAGACTCGACCTTCGACCTGTTCGATGCGGGGCTGCTGGATTTCGCCTCGGGTTCCTCGATCACGCTGTCAGAGGAAAAGGGACGCCAGGTGTTCGCGGACATCGAACGCTACAAGGACCGCCTGGTGCTGCGGCCGCAGGAGGTGAGCAACCATCCGGAAGTCATCCGCCGCCTGGGGATCATCGCCATCAACACGGCGCTCGAGTGCGATATCTACGGCAACGTGAATTCGACCCACGTGTCGGGCACGCACATGATGAACGGGATCGGCGGCTCGGGCGATTTCGCGCGCAACGCCTATCTATCGGTGTTCGCGACCAAGTCGGTAGCGAAGGGCGGGAAGATCTCGAGCATCGTGCCGATGGTGACGCACGTCGACCATAACGAGCATGATGTCGACATCATCGTCACCGAAGTGGGACTGGCGGACTTGCGCGGCCTGGCGCCGCGGGAACGGGCGCAGCGCATCATCGAGAACTGCGTGGCGGAGCCGTACAGGCGGATGCTGAGGGACTACGTGGAGGAGGCCAACCGGGGAGGCGGGCAGACGCCGCATGTGCTGGAGAAGGCGTTCTCGTGGCATGTGCGGTATCGGGAGACCGGTTCCATGCTGCCGGCGTAAACTCTGCGCAGATAACCTGGGTCCCGGTGGTGGCCGGGACCCAAGTTCCTAACCGAAGCCGCGACAGCGATTACTTGGAAGCCGTGCGCGCCTTCCCAAACGCATCCCCCGCCTTCCACGCCGGCATCTTCGGCGCATCCGCCACCGCGCGCCCCAGGTTCAAGGTGAACTGCGCCTGCTGCACCATCCCCGCCAGGTCCCAGCTCGGATCATACTCATCCGACACCTGGTGATAACGCGCGCGGTACGCCTTCTGCTTGGCGTCGCTCGCCTCCACATCCTTCACCCAGCTATGCCCCGCGCCCACCGAGAACGCCGGCACGCCCGCCTTGGCGAAGCTGAAATGGTCGCTGCGGAAGTAGCCGCCAGCCAGGTCGGGCTTGGCCGGTGCGATCTGCAGGCCCATCTTCTTCGCGGTGGCCGCGGCCATCGCACCCAGTTCGGTGCGCTCGCTGCCCGGCACGTTGACGTCCTTGGCCAGGCCCACGAAATTCAGGCTGTCCAGGTTCAGGTTGGCCGCGGTCTTTTCCAGTGGCCAGAGCGGCTTGGATGCATAGGCGGCGCTGCCCAGCAGGCCTTGTTCTTCGGCCGCCACCCACAGGAACATCTGGCTGCGCTTGGCCGGATTGCGCACGGCTTCCTGCGCCATCGCCAGCAGCGCGGCGGTGCCCGAGGCGTTGTCGACCGCGCCGTTGAACACGGTGTCGCCTTCGGTGCCCTGCTTGCCCATGTGGTCCCAGTGCGCCGTGTAGATCACGACTTCGTCCTTGAGCTTGGGGTCGGTGCCCGGCACGACGCCGGCCACGTTGTACTCGTTCAGGGTACGCACCGCGGCGCGCGCCTCGCCCTTGACGCGGGCGTTGAGTGGCACCGGCTTGAAGTTCCTGTCTTCGGCAGCAAGCCGCAGCTTGTCCAGGTCCTGGCCGGCGGCCGCGAACAGCTTGCGTGCGGTGGCGTCGGTCATCCAGCCTTCCAGGCCGGAACCCAGCTCGCCCTCGGCCAGCTGGAAGCGCTCGGCATTGGCCCAGCTGTTCTGCACCACGCTCCAGCCGTAGGAGGCGGATGCATCGGTGTGGATCAGCAGGACGCCGGCCGCGCCCTGGCGCGCCGCTTCTTCGAGCTTGTAGGTCCAGCGGCCATAGTAGGTAAGGCCGGCGCCGTTGAAGCGCTTCGGCTCGGCCGCGGTCGGGGCCGGGTCGTTCACCAGCATCACCAGGACCTTGCCCTTGGCGTCCAGGCCCTTGAAGTCGTCCCAGCCTTCCTCGGCCGCGCTGATGCCGTAGCCGACGAAGACCATCTCCGCATCCAGCATGTGGTCGGCCTTGGCGTCGCCCGGACCCCAGACCCAGTCCGCGCCGAACTGCAGCGGCAGCGCCTGGCCGCCGGCAACGATGCCGACATTGCTCTGCTGCGGCAGGGCGCGCACGCCGGCGATCTTGACCGGCTGGCGGAAGCTGTTGCCGTTGGCCGGCTTCAGGCCGGCGGCGAGCGCCTGGGTTTCGAGATAGGTGACGGTCAGTTCGCCGCCGCGCTGGCCGGTGCCGCGTCCTTCGACGGCGTCGGAGGCGAGGAAGGCCAGGTGCGCGCGCAGCGGCGCTTCCTTGACGGTCGCAGTCTGCGACTTGCCGGCGGCGTGGGCCGGGTAGGCCAGTGCCAGGCTGCCCGCCAGGGCAGTGAGGACAACGGAGGAGACGATCTTGTGCATGGAATCCTGCTGCGAAAAGTGGTTGTGTATTTACCAGGGGCGCACGCACGCCCGCGCGTGCGCGGACATTGTATGCCAATCATCTATAAAACCGCAGGATGTCGGTCGATACGGTCGTCCCCGTCATCGGCAGCAGCGGCGGCGCATCGAGAGGGCGGGGCGGCAGCAGGTGCTGCGGCAGGCCCGGTATGCGCTCCTGCACCGTCACCGCGAAGATGTCTTCCGGCTTGGCCTCGATCTCGAATTCCATGGTGCGGTCCTCCATCCCGTACAGCGACACCCACCACGGCCCCTCCCTGCTGGTCAGCGTGCGGCCGTCCAGGCGCGAGCGCAGCGGCTTGGTGCCCGACACCCACATCTCGATATGCGGCGCCTTGTTCTTCGAGCGCACCGTGAAGCGCCCGTAGCGCACCTTGCCGACCGAGCTGCGCAGGATGTAGTTGTCGGGGAAGTGCAGATTGTCGTCGCGCGGCGCCACCGCGAGCCACTGGCGCGGGCTCTTCCAGCCGAAGGTGTCGACGTGGATCGACGGCGCTGCCTGGTCGGGAAACACCTGCCGGGTCCAGGCGTCGAGCGGCTGCGGCGGCATCAGCCAGTAGGCGCGCCAGGTGTTCATGTCCTTGAAATAGGTGAGCCGGTTGGGCGGCGGCGTAGAGCCCGCGGCCGCCGGCGCGGCAGTTGTGCGCGGCATGGCGAAGCCCAAAGCCAATGCCAGCGCGAGCGCGGCAGCGAGAGCGTTCGGCGCGCGCAGCAGCAGGAGCGGCGCGGCGAAGCACAGCATGGGCAGCACGACCAGCACGGCGGCCACATACAATCCGTGCGGCGCCAGCGTGGTCCAGACCTCGCGCAGCCCGGGCGGCAGCAGGACGGCGGCTGGCGCGAGGCCCGCGAACAGCACCAGCGCGCGCACGGGCGCCGTCTGCGCCGGGCGCCAGCTAGATTCCAGCACCAGGTAGGCGGCGAGGGCGCCCAGCAGAGGCCAGGCGTACAGGTAGCCCACGCCGGGCCGCAGGGCCATCAGGAGCACCAGCGCCGCCAGCGCCCAGGCCAGC